>DATDIY010000168.1:0-23245 GCA_036520815.1 Acidimicrobiales bacterium | reverse complement strand
AACACGACGACGGCGGAGATGGCCATCCCGCCGACGAGTCGGGACGACGAGGCGCCTCTGCGGTGTTCGACGGACATGCGGACGCGCTCCTCGGCGAGATCAGCGACGGCCGCGGTGGCGGCGAGGCCCGGAGGCGGTCAGCGCAATCGAGACCCTCCCACCGAGGCCGAATGGATGCAACGGGCCGAGCGGCCGGCTGGCCGGGGCCGCGTTGCCTCGGTGACCCGGGCTGCGAAGGGCGCTCAGGCGGCGGTGGTGTGGCTGTCGTGGGGGAGCGGACGTCGGGCCTGGCGCAGGGCCTCGCGGGCCTGGGAGATGCCGGCTCGGCCTCGCTGACGAGCGGAGTCGTCGATGCGCCACTGGACAGGGGCCTCGGACGGCTCGTCGCCCCCGTGGGGACCCGGACGGGAGTCGTTCGTGGAAGCCTGGCCTCGGGGGATCAGTCGCAGCTGTGCATCCATGGATCACAGTCTCCTCAGGGGGTGTGACAGTCCGTCGGGCACGGGTTCCGGATCGGCGGCAGGGACCTGGCTGGCGGTGGTCACCGCCTACGCTCCGTGGGTGGACGCTCGCCGATGGTTGGGCCTGCAACCGACCCACAACCCGATGCGGTGGTACCTACCCGTCACGCCCGGGATCTGCAGCGGACTGGGCACCCTTTTCGGTGGGTGTGCCCTCGGGGCGGCAATCGACATCCTCGAGCGGGTCACCGGACGGCCGGTCGTGTGGGCGTGCGCCCAGTACCTCGGCTACACGCGGCCCCCGTCGGTGGTCGACCTCGATGTGCACATCGGCGCCGAGGGCCGCACGACCACCCAGGCCCGGGTGCTCGGCCGGGTCGGAGCCACCGAGATCTTCACCGTGAACGCGTCCCTCGGGCGGCGCGACATCGCCGACGAGGGCCAGTGGGCCCGACCGCCGGACGTTCCCGAGCCGGCTGTGTGCCCGGAGCGCGTCCGGCGTACCGACCCTGGCGCCACCATCGGGAGCCGGGTCGAGCAGCGCGTCGCCCTCGACGCGCCGGGCACTGGTCGCAGCGCCATCTGGACCCGGATGCCCGACCTGCTCGAGGTCTCCGCCGCGTCGCTGGCGGTGCTCGGTGACTTCGTGGCCATGGCAATGGGGCAGGCGTTGATCGCGGCGATCAGCGCCAACAGCCTCGACAACACGCTGCGGGTGTCCCACGTGGTTCCGACCGAGTGGGTGCTGGTGGACACCCGCATCGAGTCCGTCGCCCACGGGTTCGGGCACGGTCACGTGTACCTCTGGAGCGAGGACCACGTCCTGATGGCGACCGCCAGCCAGTCAGCGATGCTGCGCCCGAGGCGCACCGAGACCTGACGCTCAGAGCAGCTTCATCTGCTCGGTCCGGGCCGCCCGCTCGGTGAGCGGCTCCCAGACCACCCCGCCTCTCGGGCCGGTGTCACGGACCTCGACCAGCTCGACCGGGATCGCCCGCAGCGCCCCCTTGGAGTCCCGGACGCCGAGGCTCCCGTCCGCCTCGCGGCGCACCGCGGTCGCGCTCTTCCAGCGCTCGCTCTCGCGCCGCCGGAACCGCACAGCCGCTCCCTCGCGCAGGCCGAGCTCGGCCAGGCCCGTGGCGGGGAACACCTCCTCGGCCGCAGCGCCACGCCGGGACCGAGTGCCCGGGGCGCGGTCGCGGCGACGGTCCGGGCTCACCAGGAGCCCTTGCGGCTCAGCGTGTACTCCCCGCCCGAGCGTTCCTGGCCGAACCAGCTCACCTGGGCGACGAGATCGAGGGTGGCCGGACTGCAGCCTGGTTGCGGGAGCTCCACCGTGGCCGGCAGCCCGTCGGCGCTGATGGCTTTGCCGAGCAGCTCGTCGGCGTTCGTGAGGACGTCGAGGCGCATCGACACCCCCGGCGGGGCCTCCAGCGTGACCTGCAGCAGGTTGTCGCAGAAGGTGTTGGTGAGCAGGGCCACCAGCCCGTTCGACTCGTGGTCGACCTGGAACGGGTAGCGGTCGACGGCATCGACGGGAACCAGGTTGGCGACGATCGGGTCCACGAAGGGAGTGCCGTTCAACTGGTCGGATTGGACCTCGCAGCCGGTCGTCGCGTCGCCGTCGATGTCGTGGAAGCCGACCAGGCACCGTTCGCCGTCGGTGCCCGGGGCGGGGGACTGTCCGCAGGGCTGGTAGGGCAGGTCGACGCACGCCGCCGTGGTGCTGTCGGGAGGTGCCGAGGTCTCGTCGCTCGAGCGGGTGACGAGGGCGGCGGCGGTGAGCACCGCGGCCACGGCGAGCACGGCGCCGAAGGCGATGCCGATCGAGCGTCGGGGCAGAGAACGCGGGCGGGGCCCCCCGATCTGGGTGCCGGCGGGGCCGACCTGGCCGGGAACGCCCGGTTTCAGGGGACGAGGTCCGTCGCCGGCGGCGCTGGCGGCGCTCGGCCGGCGTGACGGGGTTCGGGCGAGAGTCGGCTGCAGCCGGCGGCGCAGCGACCTGTCGAGGTCGGCGGGCAGGGGGGCCACGCGCCCTCGGGCGGCTCGTTGCACCACCACCGCCGGATCTCCCCTCCCGTAGGGCGGGTGGCCGGTGGCCCCGTAGAGCAGCGTGGCGCCGAGGGAGAACACGTCGCCGGCGGGGCCGACCTCCTCGCCCCGTGCCTGTTCCGGCGCCATGAACTCGGGCGTGCCGATGACGGCGCCCGTGGCGGTGAGCCCACCGGTGGCATCACGCAGCGAGGCCACGCCGAAGTCGGTCAGGTAGGGCCGTCCCTCGATGTCGAACAACACGTTGGCGGGCTTGATGTCACGGTGGACCACCCCGCGGCGGTGGGCCTCGGCGAGGGCGCCGAACAGGGCGTCGGCGATCTGGTGGAGCTGACCGGGCGACAGCGTGCCGTGGTGGGCCACCTGCTCGGCCAGGGTGCCGCCGGTGAGGTAGGGGAGCACCAACACGACGTCGTCGCCGTCGTCGACCAGATCGAGGAGGGGGACGATGTTGGGGTGACGCAGCTGCTCGAGGGCGGCGGCCTCTCGCCGGATGCGCTGGCGGGCCTTGTGCATCTCGTGGGCGCTGCCGTGGAGCAGGAGGCGCTTGCACGCCACCAGGCGTCCGGAGGAGTCGACTGCGAGGTCGACCACACCCATGCCTCCGCGCCCGAGTCGGCGCTGCACCACGTACTCCACGGTCGTACGAGCCTACGGGGTCGCACCGGAGACGGGGCTGCAGGCCTGAGCCGGACGGCATGGGTCGTCTGGCACGAGATCGGGGAAGTGACGCCGCCGAAACCCACTTGTCACAACCCAGCCCCTACGATGCGATGGTGCCCCGTCGGCAACAGGAGTCCCCGAGGGGAACCTGCGGCGGATCGGGGTAGAAAGGCCCACGACGTCTGCGACGACCACCGGGGATCCCGGCCGGCCACGACAGGAGACACCATGACCGAGACCCACGAGTTGGATGCGATCACCGAGGCTCTGTCGATCATCGACCGGGCGCTCGGCGACATGCTCCACCGTGAGCTCGTGAGCACCAACGAGGTCGCTGACCTCCTGCTCGACGTGCGCTCGGCCCTCGCCCACGACGCCGCCCTGGCCCAGAACTGACCGACGGCGGGCCCTGCCCGCCACCCTCACCAGAGAGCGCTGAACGTGCGCGGCCTGCGCGCGGTCAGCGCTCTCTGCGCGTCCGGGCAGGCGGCTCAGCGATCGAGCGTGGTGTGCTTGAACTCGTTGAGCTGGGGCCAGCCGGTGAGCATGTCCACGATGCGTTCGACCGTTCGGCGCCCGTCGGCGTTGTCGACGGGTAGCTCCATGAGCCGAACGAACACGGCCCGTTCGTCGACCATGAAGGTGGGCACCCCCCACACGTCGAGCTCGCCCGCGACCGCGGTGTGCTCGTCACGGATCACGTCGAGCGGCTTCCCGCCGGCCACCTCGGCCATGACCGCGTCGGCGTCGAGACCTTCTCGGGTGAGAACCGACCGCACGACGTCGGGGTCGCGGATGCGGGCGCCGTCGGCATGGCGGGCCTCGAACAGTGCCCGGTGCAGCGCCGGGAACCGGTCGGGGTGGTTGTCCCGCACGGCCACGCCGACCTGCAGCGCCAGCAGACCGGTGTCGTCGTCGGGGTGCTCCCAGATCGGGGGCTCACCCTCCTCCACGTGGATCTGGCCCAGGGAGAACGGTACGAAGGTGACGTCCCAGTCGGCGCCGTCGTCCAACCCGGCGAGCACGTGGCGGTGGGCGATGCGGGCGAAGGGACAGCGGTAGTCCCAGGTCACGGCGAAACGAAGGGTCATTCGTGGGTACCTGCCCGTCCGGAACGTGGTGCGTGCCGCCTCAGCGGCGGTAGAGGGGGAACACCTTGCGGGCGACGGTACCGAGGACGAGTCCGACCGCCACCCCGCCCACGACGTCGGACGCGTGGTGGATGCGGACGTGGATCCGGGTGGACGCCACCAGCGCACCCAGGCCGAACACGGCCACCTTGGTCGGTCGAGACGACCGCTGGGTGAGCAGCATCGCCGCCAACATCGCCGAGCTGGAGTGGCCGCTCGGGAAGCTGGTCGTGAGCGGAACCCGCAGCTTGTGGGGTCGCTCGGCCTGCACGACGGGCCGTTCGCGCTTGAACTGCGACTTCACCAGTCCGTTCACCACGACCGACTCGAACCCGAGGATGCCGGTGAGCTTGACCGCGGCCCAGGCGTCCTCGTCGGAGCGCAGGCCCTTGGCGAAGGCGAGCAGGAGCCAGATGAGCCCGAAGTCGCCGAGCTCGGTCAACCCGTACATGATCCGGTCGGCGGGCTCGGTGCCGCGGATGCGGTCGAACCATCCGTCGACCATGGCATCGAATCGCTCGATGGACGACAGCTCGTGGGGCGGCTCGATCGAGTGGTGGGGGAGATGGAGGTCGGGGTGCTGGGCCTCGAACGCCTCGAGGGCGGCGTCGATGACCCCCTCGGGGGGCAGCGGCTCGGTCGGGTCGGTCACCCAGCCGATGCTAGGGGCAGCGCCATGAGGCCCTCGTCTCCGCCGGCCAGGCGGATCTCGCCACCGGCGCGGGCGCTCCGGAGGGTGGCGGCGACCTCTCGGGCCTGATCGGGATCGCCTCCGAAGGAGGGGCAGTAGGTCTGGAACGCGCACCAGTTGCACAGGCGCGACTGCTTGGGACGGAAGTCGTCGCGCTCGCAGGCCTTCTCGATGGCGTTCCAGATCGCTCGCACCTTGCGCTCGAGCTGGCGGATCGACTGCTCGGTCGGGACCGTGGTGATGGCGACCGGATCGGAGAGGTACAGCAGCTGCACCCGGCTGGGCCGTCGGCCGAGCAGCCGTTCACACAGGAAGGCGTAGAAGTGCACACCCCCGAGACGGGACTGTTCGAAGGCCTGGGTGGGGGCACGACCGCTCTTGTAGTCGGTCACGACGAGCTCGCCGTCGGCGTCGAGCTCGAGACGGTCGATGATGCCGCGCAGCATCAGGCCCTCGAGCTCGACCTCCATGCGCAGCTCGATGCCGATGGGGTGCACCGTGGTCGGGTCCTCGATCTCGAAGTAGCGCCGGACCAGGACCTCGGCGTCGGCCACGAGCGCCGCCTCACCCTCGGTGTCGAGGGCCAGCTCGATCCACTCGGGGTCGTCGGAGAGCGCCGTTCGGGCCTCGACCAGGCAGCCGAGCGCCGCCGCCACGTCGCGCTCGGCTGGCTCGAGCAGCATGAGGCGTTCGAGGGTGGCGTGGACGAGGGTGCCCTTGACGGTGGCCACGGTCGGGGGGTCGGGCAGACGGTCGATCGCCGAGAACCGGAAGGCCAACGCACACTCGGTGAACGACGAGACCTTCGATGGTGAGAGCGAGGTGGGCAGCTCCAACGGCATGGGGTCAGCGTAGGCAGCCCCTGCGACAGCGGCTCGGGACCCATCACCGCTACCGTGCACCGATGACCTCGGAGGAGCCGTCCCCCCGCCTCGAGGAGGCCGACCGGGCCGCTGTTCTCGCCGCCAACCAGGCCTTCTACGAGGCGTTCGAGGCCCGCGATCTCGACGCCATGTCCGACCTGTGGGCCCACGACGAGCGAGTGACCTGCGTGCACCCGGGGTGGACGGTTCTCCGCGGGTGGGCGGCGATCGCATCGAGCTGGGCGGCGATCTTCGGCGGCCCCCAGCGGCTCCAGTTCATCGTCACCAACGACCACGTCGTGGTGGCCGACGACGTCGCCTGGGTGAGCTGCGACGAGAACCTCCTCGACGGCGACGGCAGCGGCACCGTCACCACCCTCAACGTGTTCGGGCGCGACGACGAGGGCTCGTGGCGGATGGTCGCCCACCACGGCGCTCCGGTCCTCACCGGCCCTGGGGAGATCTGAGCGGCGGTCGCTCAGGCACTGCCGGGGGCAGCGATGACCAGCGCGACCTCGCCGTCGCGGAGGAGCCGGCGATGCGGTGCCAGGTCGAGGGTGCCGTCCGCACGACGCACCACCAGAAGGAGGTCCCGCTCGAGCACCGGACCGGGACCGTGCACCTGACCTACCCGTTCCACGCGGTGGGCCGACTCGATGGCCCGTTGCGTGGTGCCTGGCGAGAACGGTCGGCGTTCCCAGTCCCGGGCCGGGGCGGCCTCCATCTCGGCCTCGGACAGGATCGTCGCCTCCGGGTCGAGCGCACTGGCCGAGACCGGCTCGGGCGACCCGATGTCGGCGGGATGGCCCGTCGGCAGGACGTAGACCTCGCGCCGGGGCAGGACCTCGAGCGACCGGGCGACGACCACGGCGTTGTGGGCGTCGTCGAGGGAGGCGACCACCGCCGAGCGCACGTCGTGCAGTGCGGTCGGGAAGGACTCCGACAACGGTGAGATGGTCAGAAGTCGCCACGGGCGGCCCTCGGACCGCACACCCACCTGACCGCTCGCCAGGACGACGACGTCGAGCCGGAGGGCGGCGAGCGCGTCGGCGAGGTCGAGGACCCAGTCCTGGGAACCGACCAACAGGATCTCCGAGGGCTCGGGATCCGCGACACCGAACAGGCGGGCGAGTGGGGCCGAGGTGAGCCCGTACACGAGGCAGGTCCCCACGATCACGACGAACACGATCGCCTCGATGCGGCCGTCGTCGTGGCCCGCCTGGTCGAGGCGGAGCGCGAACAGCGACGAGGTGGCGGCGGCGACGATGCCCCGGGGGGCGAGGGCGCCGACGAACGCCCGGTCGGCGATCGGGAGCCGCGCGCCCGAGGTGCAGACCCAACCGACGAGCGGGCGCACGACGAGCACCAGGAAGGCCACGAGGGCGATGGTCGGACCGATCACCCCTTTGAAGTCGGACGGCGTGACCCGGGCGGCGAGCACCACGAACAATCCTCCGAGCACGAGCACGCCGATGTCGTGCCCGAACGAGGCGATGCGGCGTACCTGCACCCACGGCTGGTTGGCCAGGGCCACGCCGAAGGCGGTTGCGGCGAAGAGGCCGCCTTCCTCGAAGAGGAGCTCGCCGCCCACGTAGGCGGCGATGACCATCATGAACGTGACGGCCGGCTCGAGGTCGTCGGGGATGGCGAAGGCGCGCAGCGCGACGACCAGGAGGGCCGCGGCGACCAGTCCGACTGCACAGCCGACGACGGCGGTGAGCACCATCTCGATGATCGGGTTGTCCCCGCCGATCACGACCTTCAGCACGACGAGGGCGAGGGTGGCGCCCACCGGATCGATGACGATCCCCTCCCATCGCAGGATGGTCGCGGTGGGTTCGCGCGGCCGCGCCAGGAGCAGGAGCGGTCCGACCACAGTGGGCCCGCTGACCACGAGGAGAGCGCCGAGCAGCACCGACAGGTCGGTCGGGAGGTCCAGGAGGGGACCGGCCACCAGCGCGACGAGACCCCAGGTGATGGCGACGCCGACGGTGACGAGCTGGACGACCGGTCGCGGCCCCCTCGTGCGGAGATCGGCGATGTCGAGGCCGAGCCCGCCCTCGAAGAGGAGGAGTGCGACCGCCATCGACACGATCGGGAACAGCGAGTTGCCGAAGATCTCGTCGGGGTCGACGATCCCGAGCCACGGGCCGACGACGAGGCCCGATGCGAGCAACAGAAGGATCGCCGGCAGGCGGATGCGTCGGGCCAGCCACTGCATCCCGACCCCGAGCACCACGATGGTGCCGATTCCGACCATGACCTCGTCGCCCACGGTCGAAAGCTACCGAACGCAATTGACCAGCAACGGCTTCGCCGCTGGGGGAGGATGAGCAGGCCCCCGTCCACGCGCCCGGCTGCGCGTCCACGAGGCCTGGGGGCGACGGCGACCCCCGGGAGATCTCGATGACCACGACGACGACTGCTCCGCCTTCGATCGCTGCGAGGGCGGTCGACGCCTACAAGATCTACGGCAAGGGCGACACCGAGGTCCGGGCCCTCAACGGGGTGACCGTGGACTTCCCCGCCCGTGCCTACACCGCCATCATGGGTCCGTCCGGCTCCGGGAAGTCGACGCTGATGCAGTGCGTCGCCGGCCTCGACTCGCTCACCTCGGGCCAGGTCTTCATCGGCGACGCCGACCTCAGCAGCCTCTCGGAGAAGCAGCTCACCCTGCTGCGCCGGGACAAGATCGGTTTCGTCTTCCAGTCGTACAACCTGGTGCCGACCCTCACCGCTGGGGAGAACATCACCCTCCCGATGGACCTTGCGGGCCGCAAGCCCGACCAGGCCTGGCTCGATCAGATCATCAGCACCATCGGCCTCGGTGATCGGCTGCACCACCGGCCCAGTGAGCTGTCCGGTGGTCAGCAGCAGCGGGTCGCGGTGGCCCGCGCCCTGGCCAGCCGGCCCGAGATCATCTTCGGCGACGAGCCCACCGGGAACCTCGACAGCCGTTCCGGCGTCGAGATCCTCACCTTCTTGCGCGAGGCCGTCTCCGAGCTGGGCCAGACGGTGGTGATGGTGACCCACGATCCCAACGCGGCCGGGTACGCCGATCAGGCGCTGTTCCTCGCCGACGGCCAGATCGTCGACCGCATGGAGCAGCCGACGGCGGACCGGGTGCTCGACCGCATGAAGCAGTTCGGGCGCTAGGTCCGACCGTGCTGAACGTCACGATCAAGGGCCTGCTGGCCCACAAGTTCCGGCTGGCAGCGACGGCGTTGGCGGTGCTCCTCGGGGTCGCCTTCATGGCGGGCACGCTGGTGCTCACCGCCACCATCGGCGCGACCTTCGACGGGCTCTACGCCGACATCAACGCCGGCACCGACGTGCAGGTGCGCAGCGCGCAGGCCGTGGAAGGCCCCGTCGGTGACGTGCGCGGCCCGGTCGACGAGTCGGTCCTCCCCACCGTGCAGGGGGTCGACGGAGTTCGCGTCGCCGAGGGAGGCGTGGGCGGCTACGCCCAGTTCGTCGGCAAGGACGGCAAGGCGGTCGGCAACCCGAGCCAGGGCGCCCCCACCCTCGGGTTCTCGTGGGGCGATGACGAGGCGTTGAGCCCACTTCGTCTCGCCTCGGGCAGCCCGCCGTCGGGTCCCGACGAGGTTGTGGCGGACAAGGCGACGGCCGACAAGGAGGGCTTCGCCCTCGGCGACCAGGTGACTGTGCTCACGCAGTCGGGCTCGAAGCAGTTCACGTTGTCGGGCATCACCCGGTTCGGCAACGTCGACAGCCCGCTCGGGGCGACCCTCGCCATCTTCGAGCTGTCGACCGCCCAGGAGCTGTTCGGCTTCCCCGACAAGTTCAGCCAGATCGCGGTCGCCGCCGACGAGGGCATCTCGCAGCAGGAGCTGGCCGATCGCATCACCGAGGTCCTGCCCGAAGGGCTCGAGGCGGTCACCGGGGAGGATCTCACCGAGGAGCAGCAGTCCCAGACCCGCGAGTTCCTCGGTTTCTTCAACACGTTCCTCACCGCGTTCGCGGTGATCGCGCTGTTCGTCGGCGTCTTCCTCATCTACAACACGTTCTCGATCATCGTCGCCCAGCGCACCAAGGAGATGGCGCTGCTGCGCGCCCTCGGCGCGTCCCGGCGCCAGGTGCTGACCTCGGTGATGGTCGAGGCCTTCGTCACCGGCGTCGTCGCGTCCGTCGTGGGTGTGGTGATCGGGTTCGGTGTGGCGATCGTGCTGCGCAGCGCGCTCGCCGGGCTCGGCTTCGACATCCCTGCCGAGGGGCTCACGATCGAGCCGAACGCCGTCGTCATCCCGTTCCTCATCGGGGTGGTCATCACCGTGTTGTCGGCGCTGTTCCCGGCCCGCAAGGCGTCGCGCATCCCACCGGTCGCCGCCATGCGCGACATCGCTGTCGATGACTCAGGCCAGTCGGTGGCGCGCATCGTCGCCGGCGCGATCATCACCTTGCTCGGGCTGGCCCTCACCGCCCTGGGCCTCTTCGGCAGCAGCGACAACGGTCTCGCCGCCGTCGGCGGCGGCCTGGCGGTGACCTTCCTCGGGGTCGCCGTGCTGGGCCCGATCATCGCTCCGCCGGTGGCCGCGGTCGTCGGAACCCCGATGGGCTGGATCCGGGGCATCTCCGGACACCTGGCTCGGGAGAACGCCATGCGCAACCCGAAGCGCACCTCGGCCACCGCCGCCGCGCTGATGATCGGCGTCGGTGTCGTCGCCTGCATCATCGTCCTGGCCGCGACCATCACCACGTCGGTCCGAGGCACGGTCGACAAGGGCTTCGTCGGCGACTTCGTCGTGCAGTCCAACGCCGGGTTCCAGGGCGGTCTCAGTCCCGAGGTGGCGAGCGCTCTCGACCAGCAGCCCGACCTCGCCATCGTCGCCGAGTTCCGCTCCGCCCCCGCCCAGGTCAACGGCTCGGGCACGCTCGTCCCGGCCGTCGATCCCACCGCGTTCAGCCAGCTCGCCGATCTGGAGGTGATCCAGGGTTCGCTCTCCGACCTCGAGCCGGCCGGCACCGTCGCCGTGTCGGAGGACAAGTTGGACGACGAGAACTGGGCGCTCGGCGACACGGTGGAGGTCATCTTCCCGGACACCGGTCCGCAGCAGCTGAAGATCGTGGCGACCTACGACAAGCCGGAGCTGCTCGGACCCGGCGGATCGCCCTACCTGATCGGCCTCTCCACCTACGACGCCAACAGCCAGGTGCAGCTCGACTCGTCCGTGTTCGTGAAGCTGGCGTCCGGAGTCTCGCTGGAGCAGGGCCGCGCGGCCATCGAGTCGGTCACCGACGCCTACCCCAACGCGGACGTGCAGACGAAGCAGGAGTTCGCCGACGCCATCGTCGGCCAGATCACCCAGCTGGTGGTCCTCGTGTACGCCTTGTTGGGCCTGGCGATCATCATCGCCCTGATCGGCATCGTGAACACGCTGGCGCTGTCGATCTTCGAGCGGACGAGGGAGCTGGGCCTGCTCCGTGCCGTCGGTATGTCCCGCTCCCAGCTGAGGACATCGGTCCGCTACGAGGCCGTGATCATCGCCCTGCTGGGCACGTTCCTGGGGCTCGTGCTCGGACTCGTCTTCGGGGTTGCCCTGGTGGTGGCACTGGGCGACAACGGCAGTGCTGACCTCACCATCCCGGTCAGTCAGCTCGTGGTCGTCGTCATCCTCGCCATCATCGCCGGAGCGCTCTCGGCCATCCTTCCGGCTCGCCGGGCGTCCCGGCTCAACATCCTCCACGCCATCCAGACCGAATAGCTGGAACCAAGACGCGCCGCTGGCTCACCTCGTACCGGTTTCCGGTACGAGGTGAGCCACCGGGGTCGTTCGGTCGGGATGTGGGGTCCGACCGTGACGTTCAGTCCTCGGCGCCCTTGAGGATGCCGACGATCTTGGAGATCTCGGCGCTGATGTCCTCCGGGACGATGTAGCCGTCCTCGGCGCGGATCTCGTCGAGGTGCTCGGCCACGTCCTCGGCCGTGAGCTCGGGGTTGTAGTAGCCGGGCGTGAGGCCGATGAAGAAGCGGGAGATGAGCCCGCCGGCAGCGGAGTAGACCTCGCCGCTCACCGGGCACGCCTCCGAGGCGAGGAAGGCGACCAACGGGCTGACCAGCGCGGGGTCGAGCTTCTCGCCCATGCCGGGGAACAGGTCCTCGGTCATGCGGGTGAACGCGACGGGGGCGATGGCGTTGGCCTTGATGTTGCTCTTGCGGCCCTCGACGGCGAGCACCCGGGTGAACCCGACCAGGCCCATCTTGGCGGCGCCGTAGTTCGACTGGCCGAAGTTCCCGAGGATGCCGGCGTTGGACGACGTGTTGACGATGCGGCCGTAGCCCTTCTCCCGCATCACCTTGTAGGCGGGCTGGGTCACGTAGAAGGCCCCGAACAGGTGGACCTGCAGCACCGCCTCGACCATCGACTGCTCGAGGTTGTGGAACGACTTGTCCCGCAGGATGCCGGCGTTGTTCACGACGATGTCGACCGTGCCGAAGGCGTCGAGCGCGGTCTGCACCACCGCCTTGCCGCCCTCCGACGTGGCCACCGAGTTGGTGTCGGCGACCGCCTCGCCGCCGAGGTCGATGATCTCCTGCACCACCGCCTGCGCCGGACCCACGTCCCCACCTTCGCCGCTGAGCGAGCCACCGAGGTCGTTCACCACGATGCGCGCGCCGCGGCGAGCGAGCTCGAGGGCGTGCTGGCGACCGAGCCCACCGCCGGCTCCGGTGATGATGGCGACGTTGCCGTCGAAGCCGATGTCTGCCATGAGATTGCCTCCTGCGGCCCCGCAGCGCCGTCGATGGGGAGATCGGACCGGTCGAGCGTAGGCATCGCACCTGGCATCGGCCGAATCGGTCGCGCGCCGGGTGCTTCTGTAGCGTGACCCGCCATGGGTACGACGATCAGCACCGAGAAGCACTTCCGCCGCCGCCAGAAGGTGGTGGCGGTGGTCGACCTCCCCGGTGTCCCGGCCGGCACCTTCGGCAAGATCTGGTACGCGGCCGGGGTGACCTGGATCCGCTACCACGTCCAGTTCGAGAACGGTGTCGAGCTGGCCAACGTCGACGGGAACGACCTGCGTGACCGCAAGGCGTACCTGGCCGAGCAGGCCGACGCCGAGCAGCAGCGCCTGGCCGCCGAGCGCGAGGCCGAGCACGCCCGCCGCCGCGAGGAGCTGCTCGCCAACCTGGCCGATGGTCCGGTCGGGCACTGAGCGGAGGGGACCGCGAGATGAAGCTGGGGATCTTCGTCGACTACGCCGGGGGCTTCAAGGAGTCCGCCGCCCGGGTCGCCGCCTACGAGAAGGCGGGCCTCGACGTGGCCTGGGTGGCCGAGGCCTACGGCTACGACGGCCCGAGCTTCATGGGCTATCTGGCGGCGTCGACCGAATCGGTCACCATCGGTTCGGCGATCCTGCCGATCTACACCCGCACCCCCACGCTGCTCGCCATGACCGCCGCTGGGCTCGATGCCCTCTCCGATGGTCGGTTCATGCTGGGCCTCGGGGCCTCGGGTCCGCAGGTGATCGAGGGCTTCCACGGCGTCCGTTACGACGCTCCGATCGGTCGCACCCGGGAGATCGTCGACATCTGCCGGCAGGTGTGGCGGCGTGATCGCGTCGAGCACGACGGTCGCTACTACCAGCTGCCCTTGCCGGCCGAGAAGGGCACCGGCCTCGGCAAGCCGCTGAAGCTCATCACGCATCCGGTGCGTACGCGGATCCCCGTCTGGCTCGCCGCTCTGGGCCCGAAGAACGTCTCGTTGGCGGCGGAGGTCGCCGAGGGTTGGCTGCCGTTCCTGTTCATGCCGGACAAGGCCCGCGACGTCTGGGGTGCCGACCTCGACGCCGGCAACGAGGCCCGCTCCGCCGAGCTCGGGCCACTCGAGATCGCGGCGGGAGGTCTGGTGGCGATCGGCGACGACAAGGCGGAGGTCGCCGAGCTGTCACGTCCGATGGTGGCGCTGTACGTCGGCGGAATGGGCGCCCGGGGGAAGAACTTCTACAACGACCTCATGTGCCGGTACGGCTACGAGGCCGAGGCCGCACTCATCCAGGACCTCTACCTCGAGGGCAAGAAGGACGAGGCCGCCGCCGCCGTTCCCGACGAGTTCCTGCGCCTCAGCAACCTCTGCGGGCCGGAGGGCTTCGTGAAGGAGCGGATCGCCGCCTTCAAGGAGGCCGGGGTGACCGTGCTCAACATCACACCTCAGGGTGACGACCCGCTCGGCACCATCGAGAAGGTCAGGGGCTGGCTGTCCTGACGCCCGGTCAGGACGAGCGGTAGGCGCCCGAGCCGGTGAGCATGCCGCGGTGCCAACGCGACGGGGTCAGCAGCAACGCCCTCGGGTAGTCCTCGTACAGCCACCGGGCGAACGAGCGGCGGGTCCAGTCGTTCGTGCCCGCCACCCGTACCGCCGCCCGTGCGCCCCACGGACGGCTCAGCACCCCGGACAGCTTCTCGGCCAGGCGGTGGTCGAGAGCGAGCTCGTGGGACACCGTCGCGTCATAGGCCGCCCGGGTCGCCCCGGCGTCGTCGCCGTGGGCCACGATGGCCTCCGCGGCCCAGCGCCCGGTGGTCAGCGCCTGGCCGATGCCCTCGCCGGTCATGGGATCGGTGGCGGCGGCGGCGTCGCCGACGAACAACGCCCGTCCCGTCGACAGGACCATCCGGTCGACGCGGGCGGGGATCGGCCATGCCCGGTGCGGTCCCTCCGGACGGGCGTCGGGGCCGAGGAAGCCGCGGATGTGGGGCCGGGCCAGCAGCTCACGCCACAGTGCGGCCATGTCGGCGACCTTGTAGCTGGTGCCGCGCAGGATGCCGAAGCCGACGTTGGCGATGCCGTCGGCGATGGGGAAGGACCACGCGTAGCCCGGCAGGAGGTCGGCGTCGAACCACACGATCAGCTCTCGTGAGGCCCGTGGCGACACTCCGGTCAGGTACTGGCGGAAGGCGTGCCACTCACCCCGGTAGCTCGGGTCGCTCACGCCGAGGGCCTTGCGCAGCGGGGACCACATGCCGTCGGCGCCCACCGCCCATCGGGCTTCGACCGTGCCGAACCCGTCGACCTCGAGGGTGATCGAGTCGTCGTCCTGCACTGCTGCGGTGACGGTGGCCCGTTCCGCGACGGTCGCCCCTGCTTCCCGTGCCAGCTCCACGAGCCGGGCGTCCAGCTCCGCTCGACGGGCCACGGCACCGAATCGGCCTTCGCCTCTCGGGAGGGGGAAGCGGACGGCCCGTCCGGACGGCGAGCACACGACGACATGGTCGATGTCGACCCACGACGGCACCGTCGCCGGGTCGAGCCCGAGGTGCTCGAGCTCTCGCAGTGCCGAGGTGGTGAGGCCGTCGCCACAGACCTTGTCGCGGGGGAACGCCGCCTTGTCGACGACGAGGACGTCTCGCCCGGCCCGCGCCATCGTGATGGCGGCGGAGGTCCCAGCGGGCCCGGCGCCCACCACCACGACATCAGCGGTGCGATCGCGTGGCTCCACGACCGGGCAGGCTACGGCTCCCGCGATGATCAGTCGTAGTCGCGGAGGCGGGCCTCGACCTTGGCGAGCAGCCGGGCGAGCTCGCCGCCGGCGGTCGGATCGACCGCGGCGGTCGGGAGGGCCGTGGCGTCGCTCGCCTTCATGATGTCGTCGCTGCTGCGGACCTGCTCGTTCACCGGGCGGCCCTGGCCGCTCCAGTCGATCAGCATCCGCGCTGATCCCTCCGTGGCCGACGCGGCTGCGCCGGCATAGGCAGGGGTTCGGGCCTCGACGCCGACGAGATGGTCAGGGGCGGCGTCGTCGGGATGGTCAGGGGCGTGCTCGGTGCCGACCGCGGGGCCGTCGTCGGCTCGATCGTCGGGCGTCCGGATCGGGCGGGACATGGTGACGGTCGGGTCGGCCGACTCCGGGACCTCGTCAACCGGGGGCGGCGCGGCGGGGAGCGGCGGGGCGGGGAAGCTCGCCAGACCGGGCACCGGCGGCGCCACGGTGGGGCTGGGCGACATCGGCGTGGGCGGCGGGTTGACGGTGCCGTCGGTGCGGGGACTGGAGACCTTCCAGTCGCCGAAGAGATCCTCGGCGGCGGCGGCGCTGGCCATGGCCTCGCGCTCCCACTCGGCCATGCCGGCCTTCTCCTCGCGGACCGCCACTCGCCGAACGAGTAGGCCCACGATCATGAGGGCGGCGAGGACCACGAGGGACCCCGTCAACAGGTCGGTCTCGCGGTAGACGACGATGGCGCCGGCTGCCACGAGCACGGTGGCGAGCACCGCTACGACGATCTTCGTGATCCTTGACACGGGGTCCGACCTCCACGCTGCTGACCGGGGCTGCTGACCGGCCGATCCGGCTTCACCGCATGTCATCGGCGCCCAGGGGGCCGAGGTGAAGCAGATCTCCCTACTGGGGGCCGTATCCGGGCCGGACCTCACCCCTCTCCAACGGGCGCATGAGCAGGTCGGCCGCCAGCCAGACGGTCTTGGAGAAGGGCAGAAAGACCAGTGGGACCACCACGGCGACGGAGACGGCGAGGATGCCGATGGCCAGCATCGGCGGATCGGGCCAGTTCAGCAGCACCCCGCCGAGGAGGACAACGAGGAGGGCCCCGAAGCTCACGATGGTGTTCACGCCGATGTCGCCCGACCACTGCCCCTCGATCCGGTTGAACGTGAGCCCGCATCGGGGACAATCGGCGATCATCCGGAACCAGCTGCGGAAGAGGTGGCCCTGGCCGCACACCGGGCAGCGCTTGGTGAAACCTCGCAAGAACAGCCGGCCGGGGTGCTCCGACGGGACGAGGGCACCCTTCGCCGTCGGCTCGGCGGACGAGGTGCGGTCGGGGGTGCTTCGTCGGGTCATCAGGGCTCCGGTTCGATGTGGGTGATGTCGAGCGGCGTCTCGGGGAGCACGCCGGCCACCAGGTCGGGCAGGAACTCCCTGAGCCGGCGCGGGAGCACCGCCTCGTCGGAGGCGAGCAGGTCGTCGAGGACCCACCAGCGGTGCCCACCGAAGGCCATGGCCTCGAACGCCTCGAGCCCGCCGGGACTGATCGTGGCCAGGTCGATGTGGTCGGTCCACGCCACGTGGACGTGCTCGTGCTGGTCGAAGCGCCACCCGGCGAAGGTGAACCGGGCGTGCTGGGTCCAGACGCACGGGCCGATCTCGGCGTCGCGGATGCCGGTCTCCTCGAACAGCTCCCGGCGGGCGGCCTCGGCGCTGGTCTCGCCCGCCTCGATGCCACCGCCGGGGATCTCCCACCAGCTGCCCTTGGACGCGTCGGCAGGGTCGCGGGCCTGGAGCAGCAGGGTGTGGCCGTACTGGTCGAGCAAAACGACCCGCGCGGCGGTGCGGCGCAGCACCCAGTCGCTCACGACTCCCGACCTTCGGGAGCCCACGCCATCCACCTCATGTGGGGATGCGAGACGGCGAGCACGGCGTCGTCGATCACCCCGGCGCGCCAGGTCCGGGCTCCGAGCACGGTGGCGGTGCCGTCGCCGTCGGCATCGCCAAGGGCGGCGATCGCGGCGGGGAGCTCCGGGAGCCACGGGGTCATCCTGGGGTCCTCCGCGGTCACCAGCACGAGGTCGCGTCGGGCGGCCCACTCGTCGAGCCCCGTGAGGAGCGCAGCGCGCCCGTCACGTCCGAAATAGGCGAGTGCCCAGGTGGAGAACACCACCGGCACCACGTCGGGCTCGAGGCCGTCGAGCAACGGGACGAGGTCGGTGACGGCGTCGCCAGCGTGAAGGGTCGGCGGGTCGGTCCGGGCCAGCTCGATGGCGGCGGCCAGCCGCTCGGGTCGATCGGGCACGCCGGGCCACACGCACGCCGCCAGCCACCGGCAGGCGTCCTCGTCGAGCACGTCGATCGGGGAGAGGTCGAGCCCGGTACGCGACGCGATCGGAGGGAGTGGGGAGTCGAGTGGGGGCTCGCCGGGGCCGCGCAGCTCGCAGCGCAGCCGCACCGGCGACTCGTCGTCGCCCACCGTGGCGACGGTCGTGGCGTCGCGCTCGTAGGTGATGGCGAAGCGATCCAGCAGCAGGTTCAGCCCTGCGCTCGGGCCGATCTCGACGAGGGCCAACGGACGGACGTCACCAGCGGCGACCGCTCGGCGCCGCACCCAGCAGAGCGCAGGAGCCAGGGCGGCGGCACGGCCCACCTCGTTCGTCTGGATGCTGTGGGTGCGCATCCGATCGACGACGTCGGCGCGGGCGGAGTGGAGGAGCTGGCGGAACAAGGGCCACGGATCCGCGTCGGAGCGCCCGGCGTACACGGCGGCGAGCGCGGATGAGGGTTCGGAGAGCACGCGGTCGTGCACCGCAGCGAGAGCGAGGATCGGGGTCCGCCCGGTCGGCGCCACCTCGAACAGGAGCGAGAGCGACGCCTCGTCGTCGGCGATGCATCGGGCGATGCGCTCGTAGATCGGGCAGTAGCCGGCGAAGTCCTCCGATGCGAGCTGCTCGAAGCGCGCCGCCAACGCATCGGTCTCCGTGAGCGTCGCCGTGAAGTCGCCGAGCACGACGTCGCCCGGACCGTTGGCCGATCGGCTCCTCTCGCCTGGCTCGCTCACGACCGTGAGGGTATCGGCGGGGGGTGACCGGCCCGGCTGGTGGTTGCACAATGGACGGGTGAGGGTGCCGGTGTCGACGTTGCTGCGACGGGGTGCGAGACGGCGGTGCCCGGTGTGTGGGAACGGGGGGCTGTTCCGGCAGTGGATCCGCATGGCGGAGCGGTGTCCGACGTGTGGGTTGACGTTCGAGCGGGTGCCCGGGCAGTGGCTCGGCTCGTGGTTCCTGAACATCTGCCTGGCCCAGATGGTCGTCGTGGCGATCCTCGTCGTGGGGGTGGGCGTGACGTGGCCCGATCCGCCGATGGTCCCGATCGCCGTCGCTGCCGGGCTCGCCGCGGTTGGCGTTCCGGTCGCTTTCTTCCCCTGGTCACGCACGCTGTGGCTCGCCATCGATCTCGCCATGCGGCCCCTCGACTTCGACGAGGGTGTCGCCCCCGGGTTCGAGCTGGCGGAGGATCTCGAGCGCCTGCACGACGATGACCACGGCGGTCACGGCCGCGCCGCCTGAGCGATCACCATCGCTCCGCGCGACCGCGGGTCAGCCCGGGACGGTGGCCTCGCTCGCGGGCGGAAGGGGTGGAGGGGTGCCGACCACCACCTCGAAGGTCACCTCCTGGGCGACCTCGTTCGAGCCGATCTGCTCGTAGCGGAGCGTGAGGCGGGCGACGCCGGGCCCGGTGCCGGCGTAGGACAGGATCTGCACGAGTGGTCCTGGCGCGGTGGTCGTCGTCGACTCCGGGACCGTCGTGGGAGCGGTCGAGGTCGTGGAGGCGCTCGTCGTGCCGGGGATCGTGGGCTCCGGCGGTGGTGGCGGCGCAGTGGTGGTCGTGGTGGTGGCCTGGGCCAGCAGGGAGGCGTCGTCGCGGAACTCCGAACCCAGTGGGGCCAGGAGGGCGGTGTCGAGGTCGCCGGCGACCCAACGCCATCCGTGGGCGGGGTCGGCGGGGAGAACGACGGCGAATCGTCGGCCGACGGGAACGGTGACGAGCTGCGTCGGATCGCTGAACGTCGGGACGCCGACGCCGTCGACGGTGCTCACCGTGGTGGAGGTGGGATCGGTCGCGTCGTCGCTGTCGCTGCACGCCACGACCACGAGGCACGCGCTGCCGAACAGCGCCAGCGCCGCCAGAGTGCGTCGGGAGAACCGCCGGGTCGACATCGGCGCCGAGCGTAACGGCGGTCCTCGTCGCATTGCGGACGCCGGCGTACCCCACATCCGGGTTTGACGCGGCACACTGGACCCGTGGGTCGTACCGGTTTTCGTCTGCGGGTCTCGGTGTTCGGGCGTCTGGCGCGATCCGCGGTGCTGGTCCTCGGGCTGGTGCTCTTCGTCCCGGCGGTCCTGAGCACGGGCCTCGACCCGTGGGTCCGTGTGTTCGGCGCCGTCAGCACCCTGCTGTGCCTGGTCGGTCTGCGGATCCTGTGGGGGTCGGTGGTCGTGGTTCGGCCGAAGGGCCTCCGCGTCCAGCGCAACTGGCCCCTTCGTCGCGACTTCCGCTGGTACCGGATCCTGTCGATCGACGTCATCCCGGGGTTCTGGCACCTCGAGATCGAGCTGAACTCGGGCGAGCGGGTCACCCTCCCGGCGGTCGACGACCTCGAGCGGCTGTACCAGTTGATGGAGTACCACCGACAGGCGCTCGACGCCTGAGCGCGGGTTCCCGAGCGGGGCTGACCGGCGGCGCTACCGTGCCGGCCGGTGATCGGCGTGCAGTTCGACGATGTCCTGCGGAGGGCGAAGGAGGGGGACAACGACGCGCTCGGACAGCTCTACGCCGACTGCTCCCCCCGGGTGCTGGGCTATCTGCGCACCCAGGGCATCGCCGACCACGAGGACGTCGCCGCCGAGGTCTTCGTGTCGATGGTGCGCGACCTGCAGCGCTTCAACGGGGACGAGGACGCCTTTCGGGGGTGGATCTTCACCATCGCCCAGCGTCGTCTCGTCGACGAGCGCCGTCGGCGGGGCCGTCGTCCCGAGGATCCGGTGGAGTTCGACGCCATGAGCGACGCCCTCGGTTCGGTCCCGACCGCCGAGCGCGAGGCGCTCGAGCGACTTCGCGCCACCGGACTGCTCGAGATGATCGAGGCGCTCACTCCCGACCAGCGATCGGTCCTGTACCTGCGGGCGGTCGGCGACCTGACCGTCCCCGACATCGCCCGCACGCTGGGGAAGCCCGAGACGGCGGTCAAGGCGCTGCTGCGGCGGGCGGCGGCGACATTGGCACGTCGGATGGAGCAGGAGGTCGGCGAGTGAACGGATCGGCGGGAACCTGGTTAGCCGGCACAAGAAATTCCGTCACGGAGAGTGGTGGGGAGTATCGGTGTGACCGCGGCGAGCGATGGAACCGGACATGAGTGAGGGACGCGGCGACCCGCGGAGCGGTGACGACCAGGCGATGGAGCTCGAGGAGCTCGACGCCGTCCTCGCCGACCTCCGGACCGCGTTCGTGCGTCCGGCGCCGCCCGACGTCGCTGCGGACCACCTCGCCCGGATGGAGGCCGCCGCGCTCGAGGAGCGGCTCCCCGCTGCTGCGCCGGCCCTTGCCGCCTCCGGGGCCGAGCCGGTCCGGCATCACCTGCGGCGTCGTCTGGCCGTGGTCGCCGCCGGCGTTGTCGCGGTGCTGTTCGGGGTCGGTGGCCTCGGGTATGCCGGCGCCCTGCCGGGTCCGGTGCAGGACACGGTCGCCTCGGTGATGGAACCCTTCGGGCTCGACCTGCCTCGAAGCGACGATCCTCCCGCCACCAGTGACCGCGAGGATCCCTCGTCCGGAGCGGGCAACGGCGCCCGCTCCGACGAGGAGCCGGGCCGATCGGGCGAGACCCCGGGTCGGTCGGGGGAGAGTCCGGGGCAGTCCGGGGAGACTCCGGGCCAGTCCGGGACGACCCCGGCCAACGGGTCGGAGCCTCCCGGCCAGTCGGGGGAGAGTCCGGGTCAGTCGGGTTCGGCGCCGGGGCAGTCCGGTGAAGATCCAGGGAACTCGGAGAACGCACCCGGGCAGGGCGCCACCAACCCGGGCAACACGGGTGGGAACAGCAACGGCAACGCCGGCGGGAACTCCGCCGGCGGCGCCGCGAACGGCAACGAGGACAGCAACGCCGGCGGCAACGGGAACGCCAACGGCGGGAACTCGGCGGACGCTCCCGGTCAGAACCGCTAGCCGCGCGCGCTGTTCCGACGGGCTCTCCGTCCCGTCTTCCTCGCATGGGTCGTCCGACCCATTTCCGGCATCGGGCGGGAACGGGAGTATCGGCGGCTCGGCCTGCAGCGATGGTGCTCACTGTGGGAGATCACGTGACTACTGAACGTGTCGACGGCCGGCGGTTGTCCATCCGGGGTGGCGCGGACTCCCCACGGGCCCGAGGTGGGCGCTTCCACGGCGACGACGGAGCTGTCCTCGTCGAGTTCGCCCTGGTGATGCCGGTGCTGTTCCTGCTCCTGTTCGGGGTGATCGAGTTCGGGATCAACCTCAACGACTACCAGGCGGTCCGACAGGCGGCCCGGGATGCGGCCCGCTCGGCGGTCGTCGCCGACTATGGCACCGGCTCCTGCGCTCCCCCTGTCTCGGCCACGGCCTCGCAGAACTCACAGGCGGTCGCCTGCACCGCCAAGGCGGCCACCGGGCTGACCGGTGTGGCCGTCAAGGTCATCTTCACCGACCAGAACGGCACCGCGTTCACGACCGACAAGGTCAAGGTCTGCGTGGCGGTGAAGGCACGGTCGATGTCGGGCCTGCTGAAGCCGTTCCTCTCGAACGTCACCCTCAAGACCAGCGTCGAGATGCGGGCCGAGAAGCAGCTGGCCCTCAGCACAACCGCCTACGCGGACACCGATCCGTCAGGAGCGAACTGGTCATGGTGCAGCTGACGAGGCGCCTCCGGGAGCGGGGGCGCGATGACGACGGCGCCGTCCTCGTGCTCGTCGCCTTGTGCATGGTGGCGGTCCTCGCCGTGTCGGCGGTGGTCATCGATCTGGGCAACGCCCGCCAGGTGCGCCGCCAGGAACAGGGCGGGGTGGACGCGGCGGCCGTCGCTGCCGCCCAGGATCTTCCGGTCCAGGCGAACAACGCCACGACCCGCCTCACCAAGCAGAGCCAGGCACGCAACACCGCGATGGGTTACGCCACGCGGAATCTGGTGAGTGACACCGCGACCGCTCCGCAGTGCAACGACACCTCGCAGACGACCTGCACGGGCACTGTCGGCAAGGTCACGCTGACGGTGTCGACCCCGTGGAACCCCACTGCGTCGGTGGTGCCCAGCAGCAGCGATCCCCAGTACGACAACTACCTCGGGTACATCTACGTGCAGGCGTGTCAATCGACGCCGTCGTTCTTCGCCGGGGTCCTGAACCAGAAGAGCCCCAACGTCTGTCGCAGCGCGGTCGGCCGGTACAACCAGGTCGGAGGCGGCTACGACTTCGGCCTCGTCGCCACCGACCCCTCCAAGTGCGGTGCCCTCACCTTCGCCGGCAACAGCGAGACCCAGCTGACCTCCAACGGCGCGGTGATGGTCAACTCGAACTGCGCCACCGGCAACGCCCAGGCGCTGGACGCCAGCGGCAGCACCTGGCAGCTCCGTTTCGTCGACGGCAGCAACAACGAGGTCCCCGGGTTCATCGGCGTCGTCGGCGGAGCCACGTTGAACCCGTGTGATCCGGAGACCCAGACGACCTCGTGCACCCAGACCGTGCCGACGACGGGCATCAGCCCGTTCGGCGACCCGCTCGCAGGGCTCTCCGCGCCCACCAAGCCGGGCGGCACGGAGAAGACCTGCCCCCAGTACGGTGGCGGGGCGTTGACGCCCGGGCCGTTCAAGAACTGCAAGATCACCAACGGGGACATCACCATGACCCCGGGCATCTA
>DATDIY010000167.1:0-3329 GCA_036520815.1 Acidimicrobiales bacterium | reverse complement strand
CACCACGGCGACGACGGAGCCGGCGACCACGACGACCACGGCGCCGACCGAGGAGGAGGCGATCCTCGCCGCCTACCAGGGCTACTGGGACACCTGGCTGAAGGCCAACGACCCACCCGACCCCGACCACCCCGACCTGGTGAACTACGCAACCGGCGCGGCTCTCGAGAACGCTCGCCTGGCCATCGCCAACCATCAGCGCCTCGGGCAGGTCATCCGGTTGCCGGCGGACTCGCAGATCTCGAGCTTGGCAGAGGTCGATTCCCTCGAGGTCAGCGTTGCGACAGTGAGCGACTGCGCGACAGATGATTCGAAGCTGCTCGACGCCGCGACCGGAATCGTGCTCGACGGGGAGGAGGCGACGTTCCGCTTCGAGGCGTCGATGCACCTGGAGGATGGCGAGTGGCGCGTGGCGACGGTTGAGTCCATCGAGAAGTGGGAGGGGATCGTCGAATGCGCCGAATGATCTCGATTGTGCTCGTGCTGGGTCTCGCCGCATGTGGTGGGGGCGCTGCTGCGAATCCGCGCCAACCGGGCGAGACCGTCGGCGGGTCGATCCGCGACGGGTCGCCGGAGGCGGTGGTGGTGGTCGGGCGGTCCGGTGAGCTGGCGTCGTGGTCGGGTGGGTCGAGGGGCGGGCCGCGGTGGAGCTGCTGGTACATCGACATCGGACCACTCCGGGGTGGGCCCCCGATCGACGAGGCGATGGGCGTGCCCTACACGACGCCGGCCGATCCGGTGGTCGGCCAGCCGTACGCCTTGACCTGCTTCGACGAGTCGGGGCAGCGCACGAGCATCCAGCTGGCTGTCTTCGACCCGGCCGATCCCTTCGGTGGCGTCGCTGCCGTGGAGCGGGCCATGGACGAGGCGCGCCGCCGCCTCGACCTGCCGCTGCCGGAGCCGAAGGTGAACCCGCCGACGGCCCAGCTCGTGGGAGTGCCGACCTGGTTGTGGGTCGACGGACCGTGGCAGGAGAGCTCGGCGACCGCCGCCATCGGGCCCGTCTCGGCGACGGTCACGGCCCGGCCCCTGCGGGTCGAGTGGGACCTCGGCGACGGCACCACGGTCACCTGCGACGCCGGCACGCGGTACGACCCGTCGAGGCCGCCCGATGAGCAGGAGAGCTCGTGCGCCCACGTGTTCACCACCTCCTCGCATCGGTTGCCCGGCGGCCAGCTGATGGTGACGGCGACGGTCGTCTACGCGGTCGGTTGGTCGGCGAGCACCGGCGGCGGCACCGGGACCGGCGGTGATCTGGGCGAACTGACACGGAGCGCGTCGATCCCGGTCACGGTGACGGAGGCTCAAGCACTCATCCGGTGACGTGGCATCGCCCGTCGGCTAGACCTCCCCTCGGGCACTTGCCCAGATCGACCTGACGGAGGTGGACCGGTGGCCGAGGAGAAGAAGAAGGGCGTCATCACGGAGTTCAAGGAGTTCATTCTCCGGGGCAACGTGGTCGACCTGGCGGTGGCGGTCGTCATCGGCGCTGCGTTCACCGCAGTGGTGACATCGATGGTCAACAACATCTTCACCCCGCTCATCGCCGCGGTGTTCGGCAAGCCGGACTTCTCGGACATCACCTTCGAGATCAACGGCAGCACCTTCGGCATCGGCCTGTTCATCAACTCGCTGATC
The DNA here is from genome assembly GCA_036520815.1 of Acidimicrobiales bacterium. GTDB lineage: Bacteria > Actinomycetota > Acidimicrobiia > Acidimicrobiales > Acidimicrobilacustridaceae > CAMFLJ01. The sequence continues at coordinate 1,691 of DATDIY010000167.1, read as the reverse complement.
GCCTTCCTGCTGATCGCCCTCGTCATCTTCTTCGTGGTCATCAAGCCGCTGAACTACATGACCGAGCGGCGCCGCAAGGGCCTCGACGCCGACGACTCCGACGAGCGTCCCTGCCCCGAGTGCCTCAGCGAGATCCCCAAGGAAGCCACCCGCTGCCGGTACTGCACCTCGGAGGTGCCGCCCATCGCGGCCTGACCCGAGTCGGAGGGGCGGACCCTGGTGTCCTAGGGTCCGGGCCATGACCGAGCAGCTCGTGGCAGTGGAGCGGGGCGACGACGGCGTGGCCGTCGTGCGCCTCCAGAACGGCAAGGTGAACGCCCTCTCGTCGGAGGTGCTCCGGCAGCTCAAGGCGATCGCCGAGGACCTCACGGCCAACCCGCCGGGCGCGGTGGTCGTGACCGGCAGCGAGCGGTTCTTCGCCGCCGGCGCCGACATCTCCGAGTTCAAAGGGTCCGAGAACGCGGCCGAGATCGGTCGCGGCTTCCTCGAGGCGTTGAACGCCGTGGCTGCCATCCCCCGCATGGTGATCGCGGCCGTGGCCGGCTTCGCTCTCGGTGGGGGCTGCGAGCTGGCTTTGGCCTGCGACCTCCGCATCGCGGCTGACGACGCCCGCTTCGGTCAGCCCGAGGTCCTCCTCGGCATCATCCCCGGCGGAGGCGGCACCCAGCGCCTGGCCCGGGTGGTGGGCCCCTCGAAGGCCAAGGACCTCGTGCTCACCGGCCGGACGATCAAGGCCGAGGAAGCCCTCGCCATCGGCCTGGCCGACGAGGTCGTGCCCGCCGACGAGCTGCAGGCCCACGTGCGGGCCAAGGCGGCCGAGCTGGCCAAGGGCGCCCTCCTGGCCCAGGCCCTCTGCAAGCGGGCGATCGACGAGGGCCTCGACGGCTCCCTCGACGCCGGGCTCCTGCTCGAGCAGGACCTGTTCGTCGAGGTCTTCGGTACCGAGGACGCCACCATCGGCGTGACGTCCTTCGTCGAGAACGGTCCCGGCAAGGCCGCCTTCACCGGCCGCTGACGCTGCTCGGGGCGCGGCGTCGGGCCGAACGAGCATCGGTAGGGTCCACTCCGTGACCGAGTCCGTCCCCATCACGACCTGCTACCGGCATCCGGACCGCAGCGCGGGCGTGACCTGCCAGCGCTGCGACCGTCCCATCTGTCCGAGCTGCATGGTGCAGGCGTCGGTGGGGTTCCAGTGCCCGGACTGCGTGAAGGGCACCGCTCGCACCGCACCGGTCATGAAGATGGGCGATCTGAGTCGGAGCGGCCGACCGATCGTCACCGAGGTGCTGATCGGGCTGAACGTGTTCGGGATGATCGCCGTGCTCCTGGGAGGCGGGACCCTCTTCCAGGGAGGCGGGGACGTCTCCCAGAACCTGTTCCTGCTCGGTCGGGGGCAGCTGTTCGAGCAGACCCGGTTCGGGATCACGGCCACCCCGATCGGGGTGGCCGAGGGCGAGTGGTACCGGATCATCACCGGCGGGTTCCTGCACGCCGGGCTGGTGCACCTCGGCATGAACATGCTGCTGCTCTACCTGCTGGGCTCCCAGCTGGAGCCGCTGCTCGGGCGGTTGCGGTTCCTCACCCTCTACATCGCCTGCCTGGTGGCCGGCTCGTTCGGGGTCCTGCTCGTCACGCCCACCTCGCCGACCGTCGGAGCGTCCGGGGCCGTGTTCGGTCTGATGGGGGCGGCG
>DATDIY010000166.1:0-12852 GCA_036520815.1 Acidimicrobiales bacterium | reverse complement strand
GGCCAAGAAGGGCCAGTTCGTCCTCACCGGCGGCGGCGACGAGGCGGCACTCGCCCGGGGCATCTACGACACCTACGTGAGCGACAACCTGCGCTACTCGCAGATGGCGCCGCTCGACATGTACCGCGAGGTCAACACCGGCACGAACCTTCCCGCCGAGATCGAGATCAACGCCGTCGACGGATCGGCCTACAAGCTGCTTTTCATGGCCAAGGGCGGAGGCTCGGCCAACAAGAGCTACCTGTTCCAGGAGACCAAGGCGCTGCTCAACCCGAGCAGCCTCCTCGAGTTCGTCGCCCAGAAGATGGATCTGCTCGGCACCTCCGCCTGCCCGCCGTACCACCTCGCCCTGGTGGTGGGCGGCACGTCGGCCGAGTTCGCCCTCAAGACCGCCAAGCTGGCCTCCGCCCGCTACCTCGACTCGCTCCCCCTCGAGGGCAACGAGCTCGGACGTGGCTTCCGCGACGTCGAGCTCGAGAACGCCATCCTGAAGGTCTCCCAGGAGTCCGGCATCGGCGCCCAGTTCGGCGGCAAGTACTTCTGCCACGACGTCCGGGTCATCCGCCTCCCCCGCCACGGCGCATCGTGCCCGGTGGCCATCGCCGTGTCGTGCTCGGCCGACCGCCAGGCGCTGGGCAAGATCACGACCGAGGGCGTGTTCCTCGAGCAACTCGAGCACGATCCGGCCCAGTTCCTGCCCGAGGTCACCGACGACCACTTCGACGACACAGCGGTCCAGATCGACCTGAACCAGCCGATGGACGCCATCAGGGCCCAGCTCTCCCAGCTCCCGGTGAAGACCCGGGTGGCGCTGAACGGGCCGGTGATCGTCGCCCGCGACATCGCCCACGCCAAGCTGAAGGAGCGCATCGACGCCGGCGAGGGGCTCCCCCAGTACCTGAAGGATCACTGCGTCTACTACGCCGGTCCGGCCAAGACGCCCGAGGGCTACGCGTCGGGCTCGTTCGGGCCGACGACCGCCGGGCGCATGGACTCCTACGTCGACCTGTTCCAGCAGCACGGCGGGAGCTACGTCATGCTCGCCAAGGGCAACCGATCCAAGGCGGTGACCGAGGCCTGCGCCCGCCACGGCGGCTTCTACCTGGGCTCCATCGGCGGCCCCGCCGCCCGCCTGGCCCAGGACTGCATCCGCTCGGTCGAGGTGCTCGAGTACCCCGAGCTGGGCATGGAGGCGGTCTGGAAGATCGAGGTCGAGGACTTCCCCGCCTTCGTGGTCGTCGACGACAAGGGCAACGACTTCTTCGAAGAGGTCGCCCGCAGCCGCCCCGTCACCCTGCGCTGACCGACCCCGCACCGACTGGGTGGAGACGAGGGCGCGAGACACGCCCTCATCCCCACCGATGTGGGCCGACGCGTTCTGGCGCGAGGAACTACTGGCGCGCGCCGCTCCGCCGGGCCACGATGGGGCGTACCCAACGTCCGCCCCACGGCTGGAAATTCGGGCGGACCCGTCCCCGGAGGTACGCCCATGGGAGCACGGCATCGTGGCCAGCGTCGCGACGGCAGGGTCATCCCTGCACGCGACATCCGTCAGGTGGAACACCGAAAGGTGCGACACCAGGCCACGCTCCAGCTACGGGAGGCGGCGCACGGCGCCGACCCCGACGGACTCGTGCTCGCCGAAGACGTACGGCGCCACGGCTACGGCGAGATCTCCGAGCGTCCTGAGGCGTCGTCGGGCTCGCGGCGGCTCAAGCACTGGAAGACGCCGTTCTGGAAGCGCCGCACCTCCCTGCGGGCCCAGCGGTGGCAGCTCGCCGGCACGGATCTCGATCTCTGAGCAGAGCTGTCAGCTGTAGGTGACCCGGGCGTCACCGCCGGGCCACCTGCTCTTCAGACGCGCCCCATAGGTTCCGGACATCGGTCTGTTCCCCGGCCCGCTCAAGGTGCCGGGGTCGATCGACCGAAACCTCTCCCACATGCGTCTGTCCGGAGTCTCTGGGCGCGCCCGTCGCGCGGCGGTCGTCGTCTTCATCGCGGCTGGACTCCTCGCGCCCACGGTGTCCTCCTCGCCGCCCGCCGGCGCCGACCCGGCCGACGATGTCACCGAGGCGGTCGACGACTACCAGGCGGCGCGGGCGGAGGTCGCCTCCACCCTGGCGACCCTGCGCGAGGCCGAGAGCCAGCGCGACGCCGCCGCCCAGGAGCACTCAGATGCCACCGTCGCGCTCGACGCCGCCGACCAGCGCCTCGCCTTCCAACGGGACCGCTACGCCGACCTGAGCGCCGAGTACTTCGTGCGCCAGGGCGCCAAGGACACGACGGTGAACGGCTCGATGCGCCTCGCCCTCACCGGGCGACGGGAACGCCTCGACCAGGCCAAGGCCGCGCAGAAGGCAGCCAAGAAGCGCTTCGAGACCGCCGCCAAGGAGCTCGGCAAGCGGGAGAAGACCCGGCTCCGCGCCGACGCCGACCACCTGGCCGCCATCTCCCGGGCGGACGAGGCCCGCGACTCGGCGGACACCGCCATCGCCGACACCGGGGCCCGTGACCTGCCCGCCATCGCCTACATCGCCTACCGGGATGCCGCGGCCCGGGCCAACCAGGCCGACCCCGACTGCGGTCTCCCCGCCGCCGTGCTCGCCGGTCTCGGCCGCATCAGCTCCGGGCACGGCCGCAACCAGGGCTCGAACCCGGACCACCTCGGTCGGGTCGATCCACCGCTGCGGGGCCTGCGGGGCAACCGGCTCGCCGACACCGACGAGGGTGCCGTCGACGGCGACTCCGGCGCCGATCGTGCCGTCGGGCCGATGCAGCTGGCCCCGGCCACCTGGATCGCCTCGGCGACGGACGGAAACGACGACGGCGCCACCAACCCCGACGACCTCTTCGACGCGACGGCGACCACCGGCGCCCTGCTCTGCCGGGGGGGCGCCACCCTCGACACCGCGGTCGCCCTCGACCGGGCCGTCGACCAGTTGCTCGGCGACTCGCCCCAGACGACCGTGGCCCTCGGTGTCGCCCGTCGCTACGCCCGGACCGAGGGACTCGATCTGGGTGAGGTGCCACCGGACCCGCGAGCGCTCGTCTCCGACGGAACCCCGCAGTTCGACACCAGCGACACCACGCTCGCCCCCGGTGACGTCCTCGGGATGATCGACTGGGCCATGACCCGGCTGGGCACCCCCTATTCGCAGTGCCTCGGCATCGAGGCCCGCCCGCAGGACCCGGAGTGCCCGCCCGGCACGAACCGGTTCGGCAACGGCTTCTTCGACTGCTCCGGGTTCACGCTCAGTGCCTACCGGCGCATCGGGATCGCGATCCCGCCGAGCACCTACGCCATGGAAGCCGACCCCCGGTTCATGGCGACCATGGTGGCCGACCGCATCGACCTGCCGGCGATGGAACCCGGCGACGTCTTCCTGATGGACGGCCACACCGGCATGTACGTCGGCGGCGGCATGATCATCCACGCCATCGGAGTCGGTCTGACCTACGAGCCGGTTCCAGGATGGGTCGCCAACGGCACCTTCGCCGTGCTGCGGCCGTCGCTGCTCCTCTAACCGAGCGTGCCCACCTCGAGGCCGTCGACCGCTCCGCGATGCTCGCCGCGGGCGACGAGCACGATGGCGAGGGCCGCCACACCGGCACCGGCCAGGCCGGCGATGCCGAGCCAGGCGGTGGCGGCCACCACTCCGACCGCCAGCAGCACGCCGACCACCGTCAGACGCACCGGCTGGCGCAGGGCGGCGAAGCGCCGGTGCACAGCGAGCAGCCGATCGGTGCTGGTGATGTGGCGGCCGGCGAGGATCGCCAGACCGCGGACGAGGCCGAACCCGGCGCCGAGGGCGAGGGCGAGCATCGGAGACCCGGTGAGGCCGGCGAGGAGGATCATCAGGTAGAGACCGGCCGTGGTGATGTAGGTGCCCAGGCCGACGCCGATCTGCCAGCCGAATCCGCCGCCGTAGACCCAGGCGCGGTACTGGTCGAGCCAACGCTCGTTGACCTGGCGTCCGTGGAACGGGATGTGCCAGCCGAACAGGTCGAGGTCGGACGCCGCGCACAGCAGCGCCGCCACCGCAGTGATGCCGAGCACCACGGAGGTGGACAGGTCGAGCACGCCCACGAGGGCGGCGAGTCCGGCCATGCCGGCACCGAGGGTCAGGCCACCGACGACCGCACCGACGACGAACCACGCCGCCGTGACCGACCAGCGCCGACCGCGGCCGGCCTCGGCCAGCGGGGTCACGGTGGAGAGCATCGAGAGCCCGCACGGCGACCACGTCGAGCGGACGGCGGTCGCCGCTGCCGTCACGATTGCGAGCACGACCACGATGGCCACGGGAGCCCTCCTCTGCCGGGTACCTCGGCTCCGACAGTAGGCGGCTCGCGCCGCACCGCGGTGCCGAACCCCTCCGGCGGGCTACGCGGCACCCCTGTACCCTCAGCCGTCATGGACCGGTGGATCTCGTTCGAACCCAAGGTGCGTCACCTGAGCCCATGACACGGGTGCGGCTGACGATCCCCGTGCCCCCCGGGGAGCAGTCCGCCCGGGACCTCCACCGTCCGATCACCCTGCGCCGGAGCCGCTGAGCCGTGGGCTTCGTGCTGATCGTGCACGCCGTGGTGGGCACCGGCCTCCTGCTGCGAGCCCGGACCGGTCGAGCGGCGACGCTCGTCGCGCTGCTCGCTCCCGTCACAGCCCTGGTCTGGTGGGCCGCCAACCTCGGCACCGTCCTCGACGGCGGCGTGGTCACCGAGGTCCACCGATGGGTCCCGACCCTCGACCTCGCCGTCGACCTGCGCTTCGACGGCTTCGCCGCCCTCATGGTGCTGATCGTGTCGGGCATCGGGGTGGCGGTGTTCGCGTACAGCTGGTCCTACTTCGACGCCGCAGCCCCTCTCGGGCGGGTGATGGGCCTGCTCACGCTGTTCAGCGGAGCGATGCTCGGCGTGGTCCTCGCCGACAACCTCATCCTGCTGTACGGGTTCTGGGAGCTGACGTCGGTCACCTCGTTCCTCCTCATCGGCGACCGCTACCGGGACGCGGCGGCCCGCTCCGCCGCCCTGCAGGCCATCCTCGTCACCGGGGCCGGCGGTGTGGCCATGTTGTTCGGGTTCGTGATCCTCGGCGTCGAGGCCGGCACCTACCGCCTGAGCACGATCCTCGCCGACCCGCCGGCCGGAGCGGCCGTCACCGCCGCCCTCCTGTTGATCGCGGTGGGTGCGTTCACCAAGTCGGCGCAGTATCCGTTCCACTCCTGGTTGCCGGCGGCCATGGTCGCCCCCACCCCCATCAGCACCTACCTGCACTCGGCCACGATGGTGAAGGCGGGCGTCTACCTGGTGGCCCGGTTGGCCCCGGCGTTCGCCGTGGTGGCGACCGGATGGCGGCCGCTGGTGGTCGTCGTCGGGCTGGTGTCGATGGTGGCCGGGGCGCTGCGCGCTCTGCGCCAGCACGACCTGAAGCTCCTGCTCGCCTACGGCACGATCAGCCAACTCGGCTTCATGATGGTGCTGTTCGGCGTCGGCCTCGAGGCCACCAGCCTCGCCGGCTGCGCCGTGATCCTCGGCCATGCCCTGTTCAAGGCGACGCTGTTCATGGTGGTCGGCATCGTCGACCACGGCACCGGCACGCGCGACGTCCGCCACCTCCCTGCCCTCGGACGCGAATGGCGGACGACCAGGGCGGTGGCCGTAGTGGCGGCGGCATCGATGGCCGGGGTGCCCCTCACGTTCGGGTTCATCGCCAAAGAGCTCGGCTTCCAGGGCATGCTCGACGCCTCGATGACGGGCAACGGCGTGGTGCTCGGGGTGCTCGTGTTCGGTTCCGCCCTGACGGCCGCCTACGCCGCCCGGTTCGTCGCCGGCCTCTACGGCGCGTACCGGGTCGCCACCCCCACTGGCGCTCCCGCCGCCGCCGATCCCACCTCGCCGGCCGCTCCCCGGCTCCACGCCCCGAGCCGCTCGTTCCTCGCTCCCGCAGCGGTGCTGTCGGTACTGACCCTGGTGTTCGGGGTGGCTCCGGCGCTGCTCGACGGGCTCGTGGGTGAGGCAGCCAGCTCGCTCGCCGGTGTGGTCGTCGACGCCCACCTCGCCCTCTGGCACGGAATCACCACCGCCCTCGGGCTCTCCGCCATCGCGGTGCTCGGCGGTGCCCTGCTGTTCCTCTGGCGGTCGCGGGTCGACCGGCTGCTGGCGGTCGGCTCGCGGCTGCCTTCCGGGAACGACGGCTACCACGCGAGCGTCGCCGGACTGCTGGGAGGTGCCGACCGGGTCACCGGCGTCGTCCAGAACGGCTCCATGCCGGTGTACCTCGGCGTGATCCTGGTCACCGCCATGGTCCTGCCCGGGACCGCGCTGCTCCTCGACGCGCCCTGGGACGGTTGGCCCCAGCTCGTCGACTCGTGGGTGCAGGTCGCCCTCGTCGCCGTGCTGTTGTCGGTCGCCCTGGGCGCCGCCATCGTGCGCCACCGCCTGTCGGCGGCCTTGCTGCTCGGCGTGGCCGGCTACGCCATGGCCGGGCTGTTCGTGGTGCAGGGCGCCCCTGACCTGGCTCTCACCCAGGCCGCGGTCGAGACGCTCAGCACCGTGCTGTTCGTGCTCGCCCTGCGCCGACTGCCGAGCCGTTTCGAGCGACGGTCGACCCCGGTGACACGGACCCTCCGGCTCGCCGTGTCGGCGGTGGTGGGCATCACCGTGTTCGGCTTCGCCCTCGCCGCCAGCAGCGACGTGCAGCCCCGTCACGTCGCCGACGAGATCGTCGAGCGGGCCCTGCCCGACGGCCACGGACGCAACGTGGTGAACGTGATCCTCGTGGACTTCCGCGGGCTGGACACGCTCGGCGAGATCAGCGTCGTGGCGGTGGCCGCCATCGGTGCGGTGGCGCTGGCCCGAGCCGGCCGCCGACCCCGGGGCGAGCCCCGCCCGTCGACTGCCGGACCCGGGGGAACGCCCCGCCACGCCTTCGTGGAGGTGGTGGTGCGGGCCCTCGTCTACATCACCGTCACCGTCTCGCTCTACCTGCTCGTGGCCGGGCACAACGATCCCGGTGGAGGGTTCGTGGGTGGCCTCGTCGCCGGTGCCGCGGTGGCGTTGCGTTACATCGCCGGCGGGCTGGACGACGTCCGCCGGATGGTGAGGACCAGACCGTGGTCGATCCTCGGGGCCGGGCTCCTGCTCGCCACGCTGACGGCCACGGTGCCACTGCTCTTCGGGCACCCGGTGCTCGAGAACGGCTCCTGGGACCTGGCCCTCCCGCTGCTCGGCGACGTGACGATCACCTCGGCTCTCCTGTTCGACACCGGCGTCTACCTGGTGGTGGTCGGCCTCGTGTTCATGGTGTTCGAGGCCTTCGGCGGCGAGGCGACCCGTGAGTCCGACCAGACCGAGCCGCCCGAACAGCCCGACGAGCTCGTCGAGCGCGAGGAGCGCGAGGAGGCGCGGACATGAGCGTCCTGCTCGCCGGCGCCGCCGCCGCCCTGTTCGCGATCGGCACCTATCTCGTGCTGCAGCGCAAGCTGAGCCGCATCATCATCGGCATCGGACTGCTGACCCACGGCGGCAACCTCCTGCTGCTCACCGCCGGGCGCCGAGGCCTGCCCGCCCTCATCGGGGAGGGCGACCCGTCCGAGCTCAGCGACCCCGTCCCCCAGGCGCTGACGCTGACCGCCATCGTGATCACGTTCGGCGTGACCGCACTCCTGCTGGCTCTCGCCTATCGGAGCTGGCTGCTGAGCCGCGACGACGAGGTGGAGCACGACCTCTCCGATCTCGACATCCTCCTCGGTCGGGGCAGCCACGAGGACGACGCCGATCTGCTCGAGCGGCTCGAGCAGCTGGACGATGCCGAGCCGCCTGCGTCGGGAACGGATCCGACGTGAGCGCGATCGTCACCCTCCCGGTGCTGCTCCCGCTGCTCGCCGCCGGCCTGTGCATGCTCTTCGGGCGTTCCCGCAGAGCGCAGCGGGCGGTGGCACTCACCGCGCTCACCGCTTCGACCGCAGCGGCCATGGCCTCACTCATCGCCGTGGACCGCGACGGCACCGTGGTCGTCGACGCCGGCGGCTGGGGTGCCCCGATCGGGATCGTGCTGGTGGCCGACCGGCTGGCCACGATCATGCTGGCGATCGCCACCATCACCTTGCTGTTGGTGCTCGTCTACGCCATCGGCCAGCCCGGGGCCGAACGCCACCACGTCGGGTTCCAGTCGGCGTACATGATCCTCGCTGCCGGTGTGGCCCTGTCGTTCCTCACCGGCGACCTGTTCACCATGTTCGTGGCGTTCGAGATGATGCTCACCGCCAGCTACGTCCTGATGACTCTCGGAGGCACCCAGGACCAGGTCCGTTCCGGCATGACCTACGTCGTCATCAGCCTCGTCGCGTCGGTGCTGTTCATCGCCGCCCTCGCCCTGCTCTACACCGCCACGGGCACGGTCAACCTGGCCGACCTGTCCGAACGCATCCCGACCCTGGCCCCCGGCCTGCAGAGCGCCTTCGCCCTACTCCTGCTGGTCGTGTTCGGCATCAAGGCTGCGGTGTTCCCACTGTTCTTCTGGCTGCCTGACAGCTACCCGACCGCACCCTCCCCGGTCACCGCCATCTTCGCCGGGCTCCTCACCAAGGTCGGTGTGTACGCGCTCATCCGCACCCAGCTGCTGCTGTTCCCCGACGCGGCCCGGCCGGCCACGGTGATGCTCTGGATCGCCGGGCTCACGATGGTCGTCGGCGTCCTCGGCGCGGTCGCCCAGAACGATCTGAAGCGGATCCTGTCGTTCCACATCGTCAGCCAGATCGGCTACATGGTGATGGGACTGGCCCTGTTCACCGTGGCCGGCGTGGCCGCCGCCGTGTACTTCATCGTCCACCAGGTCGTGGTGAAGACAGGGCTGTTCCTCACCGGTGGCCTCGTCGAGCACGTCGGGGGATCGAGCCGCCTGAGCCGGGTCGGCGGTCTGATGGGCACCGCCCCGATGTTGGCCGTGCTCTTCCTCGTGCCCGCCCTCTCGCTGGCCGGGTTCCCGCCGATGTCGGGGTTCATCGGGAAGTTCGCCCTGTTCGACGCCGGGGTGGGTTCGGCCGAGTTCTGGGTGGTTTCCGCCGGCGTCGTCGCCGCCTTCCTCACGCTGTTCTCGATGACCAAGATCTGGGCCGGGGCGTTCTGGAACCCCAAGGAGCGCGAGCCGCAGGCCACTCCCCACGACCCGGGCCGTTGGGGTGGCCCGCTGTTGATGGTCGTACCGACCGCCACCTTCGCCGTGCTGACCGTGGCCATCGGGCTGTGGTCGGGCCCGATCTACGAGTTGATGACCCGCACCGCCGAGGGCCTGCTCGATCCCTCGGTCTACCGATCGGAGGTACTGGACCGATGAGGAGGATGGCCTTCGGGCTCGTGTTGGCCGGCGTCTGGGTGCTGCTCTGGGACGGTCTGACGTGGGGCCAGCTGCTAGCCGGTCTGGTCGTGGGGACGGCCGTGCTGCTCCTGCTGCCCGCACCGCCCCGCGGCCCCGGTCAGGACCGCCTCACGTTCCGACCTGTGCCCGGGCTCCGGCTGGCCGGCTGGTTCCTCTGGCAGTTCGCCCTTTCCAACTTCTACGTGGCCCGGGCCGTTCTCTTCCCCCGCCGCAGGGTCAACACCGGGGTCGTGCACGTCGAGCTGCGGGCCACGTCGCCCACCCTCGCCGCCCTCGTGTCCAACCTCACCGCGCTGACTCCGGGCATGCAGCCGGTCGACGCCCGAGAGGACGGTTCCGGACTCGACATCCACGTCCTGTCCCTCGGCACCCCTGAGGGAGTGCAGCGGGTGATCAGCCGCCTCGAGGACCTCGTGCTCGCTGCCTTCGACCGCAACGAGGATCCATCCGAGACGGCCTCGCGGAGGTCGGCGTCGTGATCGCCATGGTCATCGTCTACGTCGCCCTCGGGGCTGCGGCGGTCGGGTTCGCCTACCCCCTCCTGCGCGGTCCCGGGCTCGCCGAACGGATCGTGGGGTTCGACGGCATGCTCAGCGTGCTCGTCATCGGCATCCTGGCGAATGCCGTGCGCACCGGCTCCGAGGCCATGCTCCCGGTCGTGCTGGTGCTGAGCCTGCTCGCCTTCTCCAGCACGGCGCTGCTCGGTCGCTTCATCGAGGCAGGTGACGATGATCGGTGAACTGCTCGTCGCCGCCGGCGCCGTGCTCGCCGCCATCGCCGCCCTGGGGGCGGTGCGCCTCGACGGGGTGCTGGCCAAGATGCACGCCCTCACCAAGGCCGCCACCGGCGGGATCACCCTCGCCATGGTGGGCGCGGCCATCGCTTTGTGGTCCGCGAGCTCGGCGACGACGCTCGCGCTCGCCCTCGCCCTCCAGCTGTTCACCTTCCCGGTGGGGGCCAACCTGGTGGCCCACGCCGTGTACGTCCGAGACCGGGCTCGGGGCCTCGTCGAACCACCCATGAACGGTGCTCCGGAACAGGCCCGCGACGACCGCGACGCGTTGGGAGGCCCGGAGGCCGTCGACTAGGGTTCCCTGGCTCCGGGCGATTGGCTCAGATGGTTAGAGCGCTGCCTTCACACGGCAGAGGTCACAGGTTCGAGTCCTGTATCGCCCACTCCGAACTCCCCAATTCAGGCGCCCGTTCGACGGGCGCCTGTGTCGTTCACGGGCCCGACCTCGGCGGCCTCGGTCAGGTCGTGCCGGCGACGACCGCCAGGTCCTTGTCAATCATCGCGGCCACCAGCGGGAGCTTGGCGTCGCCCTCGGCGGGCTTGGAGTAGCCGCCTCGGTTCTCGAAGTTCTCGAACAGCTCGGGCCGCACGTCCCACGTGCCGTGGATGACCTCGTCGAGGTCGGGCCCGATCCGCTTGGCGATCTCGGCGAGCCGCTGGCGGTCGAGGCCGAAGAACCGGATCGCGTTCTCCCCCAGCATGAGGCGGGCGTCGTCGGCCGGCACGCCCTCGAAGGCCAGGCGCAACCAGTCGCGGGTGTTCGGCCACGTGCCCTCGGGGTGGGGGAAGTCGCGCCCGAACAGGATCTGCTCGACGCCGATCTCGTGGCGCATCTCGGCCTCCACCTTGTGGATGAACGAGGCGCCCGCCAGGCAGTTGGTCGCCCAGTACTCCGACGGCCTCCGCTGCGCCGGGAGCTGCGCGCGATGGTCCTCGAAGACCCGGTCGAGGTGGGCGAGGGTGGCCGGGATCCAGTCGAGTCGGATCTCGGTGAGCAGCAGCCGCAGTCCGGGGAACCGGTCGAACACCCCGCCGAGCATGAGCTGCCACATCGGACGGCGAGAGTCGACGTTGTGGGTCACCCAGTCGTGGAAGAACTGGATGGCGTCGTCGGGCACCGCCTGGGCGTTGGCCAACAGCGTGTCGCGATCGGTGGTGCCGGCCGACTCCACGACGGTGTCGTAGATCCGCTCGACCACCGGGAAGACGGCGCCGTGCTCGGTGCCGAATCCGGCGTGGACCACGAGCGGCAGGTTCCGCTCCTCGCACGCCGCCCAGAACGGGTCCCAGTACCGGTCGAACAGCGGCGGCATGTCGGAGTGACGCATGTAGCCCGGCCCGTAGACGGCGGTGAAGTCGTGGTCGGCCATCCAGTGGAGCTCGGCGACGGTGGCGTCCATGTCCTCGCAGGGCCCGATGGCGCCGGTGACCAGGAAGCGCTCCATGGCGAATCCGAACTCGTCGGCGGCCCACCGGTTCCACGCCCTGGCGCCGGCCTCCCACGCGGCGCGGGAGTAGGCCCGGCCGGGGACGTTGTGGAACAGGTCACCGAGGCGCGAGTCGCCTTCGAAGATCAGCTCCGCCGCGATCCCTTCGCGGTCCATGTCGACCAGGCGGATGGTGGCGTCGTGGAGACCGTGCCAGTCCTGTTCGTGGACCTCCTGGATCTCGGGCAGGCCGCGCGCGCCCGCTTTCGTCTGCAGCAGCGCCATCGCGGTCGGGTAGATGACGTTGTCCCGCCGCAACGACGGGAGCAGGTCGTGGAACTCCGCCGGGAGGTACTCCTCCCACCGCTCCCTGGGGATGCCGGCGTGCGAGTCCGACGACACCACGATCAACCTGTCTTCCATCTCGACCTCCTGGTCGTACTGCGAGGGCTCAGACCCACCGGTCAGGAGCCGCGAGCTTCGATCCACCTCTTCGGCAGGACGGAGAACGCTCGGGGTGCCCCCGCTGGCACCGACTCGACGTGCAGGGTGCGACCGGTGCGGGGATCGAGGTAGCTGCGCGCCACGATCTGCGGGCCCGGGCCCTGCTCGTGGACGGGCTCCTCGAGCACCGGGCATCCGTCGGTCCAGTGATCGGGGGCGATGGCCAGCGGGGCCCCGGACCGGACCGCCCGGGCGACGACCCCGACCTGCACCACCCCGGGGTACAGCGGGACCTCCTCGCCGCCGGGGAGTCCGACCACGCTGTCGTCGTCGAGGGCCCTCACCGGCGCCGACGCCCGAGCCAGCCGGTCGGCGCGCAGCTCGTGACGTCGCGCCTCGGTCGCAGCCTGATCGACGGCACCGGTGACATCGAGGCAGACGCCGTAGGCGGCGAGGGCGTCGTCGGCCGTGATGCGGCGGACGGCGATGTCGCGCACGACCGCGGCTGCGTCGCGATCGAGCGGATCGCCGAGGCCACCGCTCGATCCGGTCCGGACCTCGAAGGTGTCACCGGGTTCGAGTACGACCCCGGCTGCCTTCGTGGAGACCCGCTCGACGGTGCCGTCGGCGCGCGTGATCTCGTACACGGTCGTCGAGCCCGGGAAGCCGCCGGCCACGCCGTCGAGCGGCATCCACTCCCTGGTGCCGAGCATCTGGCCACTGAGGCTGCCACCGCCCGAGGGCTGCAACTTCAGCTGGCCGCCGGCGCCGGAGCGGTACTCGCCGGCCCCGTTGACCCCGGGCCGCGAGCT
>DATDIY010000165.1:0-10665 GCA_036520815.1 Acidimicrobiales bacterium | reverse complement strand
CGGGCCCTACGAACGGCTGGCGCTCCTGTTGGCCGAGGTGATCCGCACCGGTGAGACACCGGTCGAGATCGGTCGCCGCACCGGTCTGACGGTGGAAGGCCCCGCCACCGCCACCTCGCCCGAAGCCGCGCTCGAAGAGGTCATGGCCCGCAACGGCTTCGAGCCCGAGCTCCGTCGTCGCGGCGACGAGATCGATGTGCTGCTCCACGCCTGCCCGTTCGTGAGCACGGCGCTGGCCGACCCCGACGTCGTCTGCGAGCTGCACCGCGGCATCGCCATCGGCGCCGCCGAGCGCGTCGGTGGCCTCGTCGTCGACGACCTCGAACGCAAGGACCCCCGGCGCGCCCCTTGTCGGCTCCGCGCCCATCTCGACCCCGACATCGCCACGCCGTAGCCGAACGTCAGGCGAGCGTCGGAGCGCCACTGGCGCCTCGACGGGGACGCGCTCTTCAACCGCGCAGCAAGGCGCGCTGTTCGACGCGCCCTCGACACGACCATCCTCACCACCCGTCATCGGCAAGGAGGCTCACCATGACCAACCACCCGATCCCCGAGAACCCACCACACCGCCGACCTTCGTCGACGTCGCGAGATCGCGGTCGGACCGGCCCACGAGCACGGACCCGCACGCGGGCATCGGTGCTGATCGTCGTCGCGTCCGTCGTCGCTCTGGTCGCGTCGGCGTGCGGCTCGTCCTCGACTTCCAGCAACGCCGAGTCGACCTCCACGACGCCAACGACCGAAGGTGCCCAGAGCGACTTCGCCGGACTCGTCGACGTCGGCGATGGTCGTCACATCTGGGCGACCTGCAAGGGCCAGGGGTCACCAACCGTCGTGCTCATCTCCGGCCACGGGAACGGCGCCGAGGACTGGTCGCTCGTCCTCGACCCTGACGACCCGGCGCACGAGGCTCCCGGCGACGACGTCTCCGCGGGGCTCGGCGAGATCGTCCCGAGTGTGGATGCCGTGCTCCCGTCGGTCGCCCGGTTCACCCGGGTCTGCACCTACGACCGTCCCGACATCCGCACCGGCGACGAGGTGACCACCCCGCGGCCGCAGCCGCACCCGGTCGACCTCGACGTGAGCGATCTCCGCTCGCTCCTCACGGCATTGGGCGAACCGGGGCCCTACGTCCTGGCCTCGCACTCCTACGGCGGCCTGGTCTCGACCCTCTTCGCCCGCACGTACCCGACGAGTGTCGCCGGGCTGGTCATGGTCGACACCGTCAGCGAAGCGATGGAGGGGTTGGTCACCCCGGGCGCGCTCGACTGGTGGGACGCGACCAACGCCGCGACCGACGACCATGTGCGCGAGGGAGTTCAGATCAAGAACGCGTTCGATCAGATCAACGCCGCCGGACCGCTGCCGAAAGTGCCCACCGTCGTCCTCGCGGCCGACAAGCCGTGGCGAACCGACCTGGTCCCGCCCGACGCGCTCCCCGCGGAGGCGGTGGCGTTCGATGACTGGCTTGCCATGGTCAACACGTTGGGGGCAACCGTCGGAGCGCCGACGATCACCGAGACCAACAGCGGCCACGGCATCTACCTCTACAACCCGGCACTCGTCACCAGCTCGATCCGCGAGATCGTCGACGACGTGCGTGCGACCAACACGGCGCCGACCGACGGTGGGCGCACGATCGACAGCGTCCTCCTGGCGGCCTCGGGCGAGTGAGACCTGAGGCCACGCGGCCCATCTCGGTGGAGATGAGAGCGCATCTCGCGCCCTCATCTCCACCGATGCAACTACCTCAGCTGGCCTTGACGTAGGTGTAGCGGAAGTCCGGCACCGGGAAGGTTCCCAGCGGGTAGACGACCGGGTCACCCACGACGTTCGTGTTGTAGGCCGCCAGCCTCGAGCTGAACGAGACGAACACGCTCAGCGCATCGTTGACGACGATGTCGGCGGCTTGCCCCCAGAGTTCCACGGCCTCATCACTCGACGAGCTCACCTTCAGGAGCTCGTTGCGGATGTCGGTCACCTCCGGGTCGTTGTAGTCACAGACGTTGGAGATGCTGTCACCGGTCCACATGTTGAGCCGATCCACACCGGCCGTCATCGACGGGATGATGCCCATGCCGAGGTTGTTCGTCTCCATCCAGTCCTTCACGATCCCGGGGGTGGGGAGGAGGTTCGCCGTCACCCCGATCTCGGCCAGCTGCTGCTTGTACACCGCGGCGACATCCGGCAGACCGAGAGCCGGCAGGATGTACAGGTCGAACTCGAAACCGTCCGGGTAGCCGGCGTCGGTCAGCAGCTGCTTGGCGGCCGCTTGGTCGTACGCCAGCACGTCGGCCAGCTCCGGCACGTAGAACTGGTGCCCTTCGGGGTAGAGCTGGGTGCCCGGCTGCGACGTGCCTTCGTAGACCGCTTCGCTGATGGCGGCACGGTCCATCGCCTTGTTCATGGCGATGCGGACGTTGGGGTCGGCCAAGGGGCCTTCCCGCTTGCAGATCTGAAGGTTCACCAGCCGGTTCGGGTCCGGGACGATGAGCGTCTCGAAGTCGCCGGACACGGAGGAGATCTGGGGCACGTCGATCTGGGTGTAGTCGACCTGGCCGGCCTGCAGGGCGGCGAGGGCCGACGCTTCCTGGCCCTGATCGTTGTGGGTGAAGTCCACCCCCGCCACCTTGATCGACTCACGATCCCAGTAGCCGTCGTAGCTCTTCAACGAGAGCGATGTCCCCTTCGTCCAGCTGGTGACCTCCATCGGGCCCGCACCGATCGGCGGGTTGAAGTTCGCACCCTGCGGGATGACAGAGGTCTTCCAGCTGCTCAGGAACTGGTCGTGCCAGCTGGCCGCCAGGCCGTTCTTGATCGTCAAGGTCAGATCGAGATCGCCGTCGGCAGTCACCGACTCCAGGTTGTAGAAACCCACGCCGAGCCCGGCCTCGTTGTTCGCGGCGAGCGACGCGTCGAGGCTCGCCTTCACCGCGGCGGCGTCGAACACCGTGCCGTCGTGGAAGGTCTGGTCGGGCCGCAACGTGATCTTGATGGTGTTGGCATCAGGGATCGACGTGCTCTCGGCCTGATCGGGCTCCAGGCCGCCCTCCGGCGTCGGGCGCAGGATGCGGCCGTAGATCAGGTAGAGGAGGTTGTCGTTGGTGTCGCCCGTCTCGACCATCGGGTTGAGCTGGAAGCCGGACTGACCACCCGTCTGGACGAGGTTGTACGTCATCTTGAAGATGCCGTTCGGATCGATGTCCGAGGGCTCTCCCCCCGAGGCTTCGGTCGTGGCTGTCGAGCCCTCTCCCTCTTCTGAACTGTCGCTGGAACAGGCCCCCAGCAACAACGCGAACACTGCAAGCAGGGCAACGAGCACGCTCGTCGGCCTCTGAATGGACTTCTTCACGATCCCCTCCACGTGGTCCTCGGCTAGGGCGTCTAGCCAGACGGCTAGAACCTAGGCGGGCCTCCGAGGTGTGACAAACGGCTCATGTCCAGGTGCGGCCCCCGACGAGGCCCCCGGTCACGGCCTCAATCTCGTTCTTGACGTCATCATCAGTTTGACGTCAACCGGCGCTCCCGTTCTCCCTACTTCCAGGTCCAGGGCTCGACAGCCGACGGGACCCTCTACCGCAGCGAGACCAGCACCTTCACCATCCTTCGGGACGGGTCGACGTCCCCGACGGCCACCGCGTCTGAGCAGGGCACCGACCTCGCGGCGTGCGCCACCGGCGCCGTCGAGATCCGCGTCTTCGGACCGTGACGCAGCTGTGCCAGCTCCACGCGACGAGCGCATCGAGCGAAGTCCAAGCGGTGATTCGAGGGACGAGGAGACGGCAGCCCGACCTTCGACGAGGCTCCCTCTCCCTGGTTCCGACCCTTGGATCGGGCTCACTCCCGTCGTACCGTCGAAGCCGAGCGGAGTGGAGGTGGACGATGACCGACGAAGGCAGGGACAACGCCACGAGCGCGGTGACCGACAACCTGCGCGGGGTCCGGGACGCGTTGACGGTTCGACGGGTGTTCGGTGAGGCCTACGAGGTCGACGGCGTGACCATCATCCCGGTCGCCCGGGTCGCGGGCGGTGGGGGCGGTGGAGGTGGCGAAGGCACCGGACCCGACGACCAAGGAGGCAATGGCTTCGGCACCGGGTTCGGCATCAACGCCAACCCGGTCGGCGTCTACGAGGTCCGCGACGGCGTGGTCGACTGGAAGGCGGCCGTCGACGTCAACCGGCTGGCCAAGGGCGGCCAGGTGCTGGCCGGCATCGTGGCGGTGTGCTTCACCCTTGTTCTGCTGCGACGCCGACGCTGACTCCTCGCCAGTGAAGGCGGCAGCAGGCAGAGACATGTGCGAGGGGGTCAGGCCTCGCCGTCAGCGATGCCGAGGCGGGCGCAGATCCCCAGGATCTCCTCCCACGACGACATCGGGACCGTGAAGTTCTCGGTCGAGGCGATCTCGGACCAGTGCTCGGCGATGTCCTCGACCGAGGGCACGGGCCCGTCCGGATCGGCCATCCAACCCTCAGTGAGGCCCATGAACGCCCGGCCGTAGCGACCGGCGCCGGACGACACGTTGTGGTGCGACGCCGCGCAGTCCCGGCTGGCGAAGTACACGACGAGGGGCACGACCCGGTTCGGGTCGATGCGGGCGAAGAACTGCTCCTCGAGTGCAGTCACCCGCCGGTCGCTGGTCGTGTCAAGCATCCGCGTGGCACCGATGGGCAGGATCGTGTTGGAGAGGATGTTGTGCCGCTCCCCCTCCTGGGCGACGACGTTCGACAGCCCGATGAGCCCGGCCTTGGCCGACGCATAGGCGGCGTTGCGGTGCTGGCCGAAGGCCCCCATCTGTGACGCCACGAACACGAAGCGGCCGTAGCCCTGCGCCTTCATGGCCGTGAACGCCGGCTGGGCGACGTAGAACCCGCCGTCGAGATGCACCCCGAGCATGTCGCGCCAGCGCTCCGGGGTGATCTTGTCGATCGCCGCCATCTCGTAGATGCCGGCGTTGCTCACGACCGCATCGACCCGACCGAAGGCATCGAGTGCGGCGCCCACGATGGCGGCGCCACCCTCCGGAGACGCCACCGAGTCGAAGCTCGCCACCGCCGAGCCGCCAGCGAGGCGGATCTCGTCGACCACGCCGTCCGCCACCGAGGGGTCGGATCCTTGGCCGGTGATCGTTCCGCCCGTGTCGTTGACCACGATATGGGCACCCCGACGGGCCATCTCCAACGCGTAGAGCCGGCCGAGACCACGACCCGCTCCCGTGACCACCGCCGCCTGTCCCGCGAAGTCGATCACGTCGCTCCCCTCCTGGCGATCGGCGGCGGCTCGTCGTGACCTTGCTCGACCGGCGGCCGACCCTACCCCGGCCTCCCGCGACGCCGGCCGGCTCGGGCGGCGGCCGCGGCGTCCTACGCTCCCCCGCCGTGACATCTGCTCGAGACGTAGATCCCAGGGTCACCCTCGTGCGTCCCCCCGTCGCTCGGCCGCCGTGGCCGCGGGTGGTCGCACGGGTCGCGGTCGTCGTGGCCACCAACGCGGTCGCACTGTGGCTGCTCGCCCTCGTCCTCGACGGGTTGAGGATCGACAGCACCGCCGACGCGGTGCTGGCGGCAACCGTGGTCGGCGTCGTCAACGCCTTCGTGTGGCCAGCGCTCTCCTTCGCTGTGGTCCCCATCTCGGTCCTCACCCTCGGGCTGGGCGCCATCGCAGTCGACGCTCTCGTCGTGTGGTGGCTGCTCGACCTCCTCCCTGGTGTCGAGGTCGCCGGCTTCTGGACTGCAGTCGCGATCACGATCGGTCTGGTCGTGGTCACGACCCTGACCTCCTCGGCTCTCGCCCTCCAGGACGACCAGTGGTTCGATGCCCGCACCGCCCGCCGGGTCCGCCGCCATCGCGGGAGCGCGACGGTCACCGACGTGCCCGGCGTGGTGTTCGTACAGCTCGACGGGGTGGCCAAGGTGGTGCTGGAACGGGCCCTGCGCTCGGGCGACGTGCCCACGCTGCACCGCTGGCTGACCGACGGTTCCCACCGCCTCGTGGGCTGGGAGACGGGCTGGTCATCCCAGACCGGTGTGTCCCAGTGCGGCATCCTCCACGGCACCACCGTCGACATGCCGGCATTCCGCTGGTTCGACAAGTCCACCGGGCAGGTCGTGGTGTCCAACCACCCGTCATCGGCCCGGGCCATCGAGGAGGCGCACTCCGACGGGCAGGGGCTGCTCGCCCACCACGGCTCGAGCTACGGGAACCTCTTCTCCGGCGACGCCGAACGGGCTGTGCTCACCATGAGCGGCGTCGGGCGCCGCAAGGAGGGGCGTCTCGGTGCCGGCTACGTCGGGTACTTCGCCCGCCCACAACAGGCCGCCCGGACCTTCATCGGTGTCGTCGTGGAGGTCGGCCGCGAGCGGAGGGCGGCGAGCACCCAACGTCGACGAGGCGTCGCCCCGCGTGTCGAGCGGAGCTGGACGTATGCGTTCCTGCGGGCCTTCACCACCGTCGTAAGCCGGGACGTCTCGGTCGAGGGCGTCGTGTACGACATGTGCGAGGGTCGGGCTGCCATCTACGTCGACCTCCTGGGTTACGACGAGGTGTCCCATCACTCCGGGCCGGAACGGGTGGACACCCTCGCCGTGCTGCGCGACCTCGACCGCCAGGTCGCCCGCATCGAACGCACCACCTGCTTCACCCCTCGGCCCTACCGCATCGTCGTGCTCTCCGACCACGGCCAGACCCAGGGCGCAACGTTCGCCCAGCGCTGCGGCGAGACCCTTCCGCAACTCGTCGCCCGACTGTGCGGCACCGCCACCAACGGCGACGATGACGCCGACGCCGGCCGGACCGAGTCCACGGCGTGGCTGCGCCAGGCCCGCCGTCGCGACGATCGGCCGGCGCCTCCGCCAAGTGCGGCGCCGATCGTTCTCGCCTCCGGCAGCGTCGGGCTCATCTCCGTCCCTGGTGAGCATCGACGGCTGACGAGGAACGAGATCGACGCCCGATTCCCCGGTCTGATCGACGGACTGGTCGGCCATCCGGAGATCGCGTTCGTGCTCGTCGCCACCAGCACTGGATCGGTGGTGCTCGGCGCAGGCGGTCAGCGCCACCTGGTGACAGGCGAGGTGCTCGGCGAGGACCCGCTGGCCCCGTTCGGGGGCCGGGCCGTCGATCAGGTCGCTGCCGTCGACCGCTACCGCACCGTCGCCGACCTGATGGTCAACGGGCGCTACGAGCCCGACCTCCAAGAGGTCGCCGCCTTCGAGGACCAGGTGGGCTCGCACGGCGGGCTGGGTGGTCCGCAGACCCACCCGTTCCTGGTCCACCCCGCCGACCTGGTGCCGGCCGACACCGACATCTTCGGCGCCCCGGCCCTGCACCGCGTGCTCAAGCAATGGCTCGCCGACCTTGGCCAGCCTGTCGCTGTCGACCCCTGACCGGTCAGCGCCAACCTGCCTCCAGGCAGCGCTGGCCGAGGGGCGAGGAGTGCGTGCCCTCGAATGGGATCGGCCCTACGGTGCCCAGATGGAGGACGACGACGGGGAGAATCGAACACGTCGGCGCGGGCCGCGACGGCCTGAGGGCGCACCGGCAGGACCCGACGAGGTCCGCCGCGCCGTGCTCGACGCCGCTGCTGCGCTGTTCACGACACGCGGCGTCGGGGCAGTCTCCCTACGGGACATCGCGACAGAGGCGAACATCCAGGTCGCCTTGATCAGGCGCTACATCGGAACTCGTGAGGAACTGATCGACGCAGTGATGGCGGACCTTTCCAACCAGGTCGTCACGGGCGTCACCGAGCGTCCTCTCGAGCAACAGTCGTTCGACCCGGACTCGTTCGTCGGTCGGTGGACCCGGCTCCTCGTGTACTTCGCGATCACCGGCCGCGACCTGAGCACCGTGGCGGACGTGAATCCGGCGCGGGCGTTGGCCCAGGTGGCCGCCGACGCTTACGGCCTCGACGACGAGGCCGCGCGGGTCCGGGGAGCGCAGATCCTCGCGTCAGCGCTCGGGTGGCGACTCCTCGAGCCCTACCTTCTGAAGGCCGGAGGCCTCGAGGACATCCCGATCCAGGATCTCCACGACGCCCTGACCGAGCTGCACCGCACAATCGGTGCGATGAGCTGGGAGCGCCCGAGTACGCCTCCCTCGTAGGCCTGCCGTTCAGGTGGTCGTCACGGCGCCATCGAGGCCGTCGGCGGGACGACCGAAGTCGCCCGCCGACGATTCGACGATGAGCGTCACGACGATGTGCCGAGCACCTTGGTCTTCATGGCCTGGAACTCGGCCTCGTCGATCACGCCCTTGTCCCGCAGATCGGCTGCCTTCGCCAGCTCGTCGGCCGGGGAGCCCGAGCTCTGGGCGACGGCCTGGATGTAGGACCGCTGCGCCTCATCGACCGCCTGTGCCTGAGCGACCGCGTGCTCGCTCATCTTGTTGCCGCGGGCGATCAGGTAGACGAACACGCCGAGGTACGGCAGGAAGATGATGAAGATCGACCAGAGGGCCTTGCCCCACCCGCCGAGATCCGAGCTGCGGAAGATGTCCGAGAACACCATGATCAGCAGCCAGATCCAGATGAAGAAGAGCGTGAACCACACGAACGACCAGAAGACCTGACCGGTTCCGAACTCGGCGAGTACCACAGTGCCTCCACGACCTGTGACCGTGGCCGGGCGATCCGGCCTCGTCCGGCGCTCCCGCGCCGGCGACGGAATGTCTACACGCGATCACAAGCCGGGGCGGGAATCGCCGGGCCGAACAGTTGAGGCTGTTCAGCGCTCCGCATGGCGTCCAACGGCACGGCCATGCAGCACTCGGCGGAGCTGGAGCGCCCGGTCGACCCCGACGAACGCGGGGGTCAACAGCGAGAGGGCGAGGACCAGCAGCCACTGGCCACCGCTGAGCGAGACGGTGTCGAGCAGGCGCTGGAGCATCCCCAGCTCGACCGCCGCCCAGGTGAGGGCCCACCCGGCGAGGATCCACCCGAAGTAGGGGAACAACGGGCTGCTCCACGGCGCCTGGCGCTCCCGGCGCATGACCACTCCGAGGTTCACCGCGCTCAGCGCCACGACTGCGAACGCCATCGTCATCGAGACCGATCCCGTGGTGGTGCTGGGGTCGTCGGGACCCCACTCGAGGATCGCGAGGGCCGTGACGGCCACGATGAAGCCGCTGATGGCCCAGCGCACCAGCTGCGGGCGGTTGACGATCCGGGCGCCCGGCGATCGAGGTGGCAGGTCCATCACACCTGGGTCGGGGACGTCGACGATGAAGCCGACCACGACGGTGACCACGACGAAGAACTTGCAGAACAACAGCTGCATCGGGAAGAGGGCGACCCCTCCGTTCACGTTGAAGATCGTGGCGAGCACCATGAGCTGCAGCACCGACGAGAGGATCGTCAGCTGGAGCCGGACATAGGACGAGATGCGGCGGTAGATGTCGCGGCCGAGGTCGACAGCACGCACGAGAGTGGCGAAGTTGTCGTCGGTGAGAACGATCTTGGCCGCTTGCTTGGAGACCTCCGAGCCGCTGCCCATCGCCACGCCGATGTCGGCCTGCTTGAGGGCGGCGGCGTCGTTCACCGCGTCGCCGGTCATGGCGACGATCTCGCCGTCCTCCTGCATCAGCCGGGCCAACCGCAGCTTGTCCTCAGGGGCGACACGGCCGAAGACATGGAGCTCGGGGAGCGCCTCGATGACCTCGGCGTCGGTCATCCGGCTGAGCTCGGTCCCCGTGATGACTCCCGGCCCCAGGCCCAACTGATCGGCGATCGCCCTCGCCGTGATGGTGTGATCGCCGGTGATCATGCGGACGTCGATCCCGGCCGCCAGCGCGGCCTGGACCGCGTCGACGGCCGCTGGTCGCAAGGGATCGATGATCCCCACCAGTCCGACGAGCACGAGGTCATCGACAGAGGCCATGGGATCGTCCAGAGCCGAGGCCATCTCGTCGTCGTCGAGGCCGCGGGCCGCGAACGCGAGCACCCGCAGGCCCTTCTCCGAGAGCTCGCGGTTGGCATCGAGGATCTCCGCCCGCGCCACGTCGACGGGAACGAGCTCTCCATCGCGAAGCACCCGGTCGCACCGCTCGAGCACCACGTCCGGTCCGCCCTTCACGCTCACGAAGTGCGCCTTCTGCACCACCGTGCCGGCGATCGTGGAGGGCCGGTCGTGGAACGTGGCCATGAACTTGTACTCGGAGTCGAACGGCACCTCGGCCCGGCGAGGGATCTCCCGCCTGGTGGTCTCGGCGTCGACGCCGACCTTGGCGGCGAGCACGACCAGGGCTGCCTCCGTGGGATCGCCGATCACCGAGCCGTCGCCACCCACGGTCGCGTCGGTGCAGAGAGCAAGACCGAGGGCGAGCGGCGTGAAGTCCGGCGTGTCCGTCGCCGCGGCCCCGAGGATCACTCCCTGCTTGGAGTAACCCGAGCCCTCCACCGTGAACCACCGGCCGCCCGCGTACATCGACGAGACGGTCATCGCGTTCATCGTCAGCGTGCCGGTCTTGTCGCTGTTGATGACCGTGGTGCCGCCGAGCGTCTCGACGTCGGCAAGCGATTTCACGACCGCCTTCTCCCCCGCGAGGCGCTGTGCCCCGGACGAGAGCATCGTCTGGACGAAGGTGGGCAGGCCGGTCGGGATCGACGCGATCGCGGTGGAAATGCAGAGCAGTACCAGGGTCTCGCCGTCCTGGCCGCGGGCGACCCCGACGA
>DATDIY010000164.1:0-7922 GCA_036520815.1 Acidimicrobiales bacterium | reverse complement strand
TGCAGCTCGATCAGGCGGCTCCACTCGACCGCGTACTCCATGGGAAGGGTGCGGGTGATCGGCTCGATGAAGCCGTTCACCACCATGCTCATGGCCTGCTCGGAGGAGAGGCCGCGGCTCATCAGGTAGAAGAGCTGCTCGTCGGCAACCTTCGACACGGTCGCCTCGTGGCCGATCACCGCGTCGCGGGAACCGACCTCCATGTAGGGGAACGTGTCGGAGACGGACTCGTCGTCGAGGATGAGGGCGTCGCACTGCACATGGCTCTTGCAACCGTAGGCGTCGTCCTCGACGCGGACCAGACCTCGGTACGACGTGCGACCGCCGTCCTTGGAGATCGACTTGGACACGATCTTGGAGGTGGTCTCCGGAGCGGCGTGCACCATCTTGGCACCGGCGTCCTGGTGCTGGCCGGGGCCGGCGTAGGCCACGGAGAGCACCTCGCCCGACGCCTTGGGGCCGACCATGTAGACGGCCGGGTACTTCATGGTGAGGCGGCTACCGATGTTCCCGTCGATCCACTCCATGTGGCCCTCGGTCTCGACCCGGGCCCGCTTGGTGACGAGGTTGAACACGTTGTTCGACCAGTTCTGGATGGTCGTGTAGGTGACCCGGGCGCTGGGCTTCACGATGATCTCGACCACGGCGGAGTGCAGCGAGTCGGTGGTGTACACGGGGGCAGAGCAGCCCTCGATGTAGTGAACCGAGCTGCCCTCGTCGGCGATGATCAGCGTGCGCTCGAACTGACCCATGTTCTCCGCGTTGATGCGGAAGTAGGCCTGCAGGGGCATCTCGACGTTGACGCCGGGCGGCACGTAGATGAACGAGCCACCGGACCACACCGACGAGTTGAGCGCGGCGAACTTGTTGTCGTTCTTCGGGATGACCGTGCCGAAGTACGCCCGCACGATCTCCGGGTGCTCCCGGAGGGCGGTGTCCATGTCGGTGAAGATGACGCCCTGGGCCTCGAGGTCCTCGCGGTTGCGGTGGTAGACGACCTCGGACTCGTACTGCGCGGTGACGCCGGCGAGGTACTTGCGCTCGGCCTCGGGGATGCCCAGCTTCTCGTAGGTCTCCTTCACCGAGTCGGGCAGCTCGTCCCAGGCGTCGACCTGATGCTCGGTGGGCTTGATGTAGTAGTAGATGTCGTTGAAGAAGATCTCCGACATGTCGCCGCCCCAGTTGGGCATCGGGCGGCGCAGGAAGTGCTGGTAGGACTTGAGGCGGTAGTTCCGCATCCAGTCGGGCTCGCCCTTCATCCACGACATCTCGCGGATGATGTCCTCGGTCAGCCCACGCTTGGGCTTGAAGACGTAGTCCTCGGCGTCGCTCCACCCGAGCTTGTAGCGGCCCAGATCGAGGCCCAGATCGGTGCTGGCCATGATGTGGCTCCTGGAGTCGAGGGGTGAGGGAGTCCGGTGGAGGACCCGGATGACGACCGGGTAATTTCTCCTACGGCGATAGTAACAACTCCCTTCCCCGATCCCCCACCCCTGCGCCGGACTTCGCATTGGCCGGGGCCGACTGCGGCTCAGACCAGCAGCTTCGACGCCGTCTCGCCCAGCAGCTCGAGCCGCCCGGGGACCATGCCGTTGGCCGTCGCCGAGACGGTCCAGCCGTCGACGCCGGCGTCGAGGTAGGCCGAGAGCTGCTCCGCCACCTCGTCGGGATCACCGAGCACCGTCCGGGCTCGGGCCATGTCGGCCATCTCCCCGGTCCGGCCGTTGCGCTCGAGATCGGCATCGAGGTCAGCGACCGCCTGGTCATGGGTGGGGGCGATGCACACCGACACGTGCTGGGTGACCGTGATCTGCGATCGGTCCCGCCCGACCGCCTCGCAATGGCCCGCGAGCACGTCGAGCTTGCGGGCGGTCTCCGCGAGGGTGCAGATCAGGTTCGACTCGTCGGCGTACTGGGCGACCAGGCGCAGCGTCTTGCGCTCGCCGGACCCGCCGATCATCACCGGGATTCGGCTGATCGGCGG
Source organism: Acidimicrobiales bacterium (assembly GCA_036520815.1). GTDB lineage: Bacteria > Actinomycetota > Acidimicrobiia > Acidimicrobiales > Acidimicrobilacustridaceae > CAMFLJ01. The sequence goes on along the minus strand of DATDIY010000164.1, from coordinate 5,938 downwards.
TGGCTCGTTCATGGCCTCGTGCGCCCGATAGTGCTCACCTTCGAAGGTTGGCCTCGCACCCCGCAACATCGGGATGACGATCTGGAGCGACTCCTCCAGCTTCTGGAAGCGGTCGGTGAAGGTGCCGAACTCGAAGCCGTAGGAGTCGTGCTCGAGCTCGTACCAACCCGCACCGATGCCGAGCTGCGCCCGACCTCCGGACACGATGTCGAGGGTGGTGACGGTCTTGGCCAGGAACGCCGGGTTCCGGTAGGTGTTGCCCGTGACGAGCGCGCTCAAGCGCACCGACGAGGTCTCCCGGGCCAACGCCGCCAAGGTCGTGTAGCACTCGAGCATGTACTGCTCGGGATCGCCCGAGTAGGGCAGCTGGTAGAAGTGGTCCATCACCAGCACGGTGTCGAAGCCCGACCGGTCCGCCGCCTTCGCCTGTTCGACGACGACGTCGAACAGAGCGTCGGGACCGACCCCCGGGTAGGTGAAGTTGGGGATCTGGTAGCCGAGTCGGGTCATCGGGGCCTCGCTTCGTCGTCGTCCGTCCCGGTGCGACGCTACGGAGCCCGCTCTCGGATCGCACGCCCCGCGCTCCGATCGCGGGATCGGACCCGGTCCTACACTCGACCCGTGCTCCCGGCCCCTCCTCCCATCGCCCCCGACGAGGCGCCGGACACGCCGCGCAGGGGTTGGCGACCGGGAACCACGACGGTCGTGCTGGCCGGCGCCGCCGCAGCCGGCTGCGCCTACCTGGCCTTCGTCGACCCGAACCAGTCGGACTGGTACCCGGGCTGCCCGTTCAGGGAGCTCACCGGATGGGACTGTCCGGGCTGTGGCATCACCCGCGCCCTGCGGGCGCTCGTCACCGGCCAACCGCTGCGAGCACTCGATCACAACGCACTGTTCGTCATGGGCCTGGTGGTCGGCGTCGTGTGGTTCGCGCTCAACCGGCTCCGGCGCCGCCGAGGGGCGCCTCCGCTGTCGCTGCGCCCCGAGGCGTGGTGGGCCGTGGGCCTCGGCGTCGCGCTGGTGGCCTTCTGGGTCGGGCGCAACGTGGCGTGGGGCCCGCTGGGCTGGCTCGGGTCCGGTGCGTCCGGCGTCTGAACCGACTCAGTCGATCCGACGCATCTCGGCCCGGTAGCGCTTCACCTTGTCGACGTAGCCGTCGGCCATCATCTGGATGCCAGCGGGGCTCATCGAGCTCTCCCGGAGCTTGGCCGGTACGCCGAGACCCATCATCCCTGTCGGGATCTCCACGCCGTCGCGCACGACCGCGTTGGCCCCGACCAGACCCCCCGTGCGCACGATCGCCCCGTGCAGCACGATCGACCCGTTGCCGACGAGGGCTCCGTTCTCGATGGTGCAACCCTCGAGGTGGACGAGGTGGCCGACCACGCAGTCGTCGCCCACGGTCGTCGGGAAGCGGGCGGTGGTGTGCAGCACAGAGCCGTCCTGGATCGACGTGCGGGCGCCGACCTCGATGGTGCCGACGTCGCCGCGCAGCACCGCGCTCGGCCAGATCGAGCTCCAGGCGCCGATGGTGACGTCGCCGATGACGACCGCATCCGGGTGGACCCAAGCGTCGGGGTGGATCGACGGGACGACGTCGCCGAGGGCGTAGACGGCCATGGCCTTAGAACGTGACTCGGCCGTAGCCGCCGCGGAAGAACACGAGTGGCCCGCCCTCGTGCTTGACCTCGAGGTCCTGGACCTTGCCGATCACGATCTCGTGGTCGCCGCCGTCGAGCACCGCACCCACCTCGCAGTCGATGTAGGCGAGCACACCGTCGAGCAGCGGGGAACCGTTGCCCGAACGGCGCCACCCGATCTCGGAGAACTTGTCGGTCCCCTTCGAGGCGAACACCCTGCTGATGTCCTCCTGGTCGTCGGCGAGGATGTTCACGCAGAACGCGCCGGCATCACGGATCCGGGGCCAGCTGGAGGAGGAGCGGGCGGGGCAGAACAGCACCTGCGGTGGCTCCAGTGAGAGCGACGCGAACGACCCGATGGCCAGCCCGACCGGACCCTCGGCGGTCATGGCGGTGATAACGGTCACCCCGGACGGGAAGTGGCCGAGGACCTGACGGAACTTGGCGACGTCGATGCTCGGGCTGTCGTCGGGGATGTCGCTCACGAGCCGCGGAGCTTAGGCCCGGCCCGCCATCGGGGCACCGACGACGTCGGGCGTCGGGGCCGTCGCGGCGAGGGAGAAGTGCAGGCCTTCGGCGGCGGCGACGACCTTCGGCACGCCCCGACGCCCGGCCTCCTCGACCGCCGCCAGCGTCAGGCGATCGAGGGTGGCGTCGTCGTGGTCGGGATCGTGGTGGAACAGAACCAGGCAGCGGGCGGCGGACTCGGCGGCGACGTGCACGGCGTAGCTGATCGTGCAGTGGCCCCAGTCGGGCCGCACCGCCAGCTCCTCGGGCGTGTACTGGGCGTCGTGGATCAACACGTCGACGTCGTGACACAGCTCGAGCACGGCGGCATCGATGTGCTCGGGATCGTCGATCGGCTGCTGGTGGTCGCTCACGTAGGCGACCGAGACGCCGTTGCGCTCGACCCGGTAGCCGAACGTGGTGTCGGTGTGGGGCACGAAGGCGGCGGTGACGATGGCTCCTGCGATCTCGTACGGGACACCCGGCTCCATGGTCGAGAAGTGGATGTCGCTGTGCAGCTCGTGGGCCCGCACCGGGAAGAACGGAGGCCGCATGAGGTGGTCGAACGCCTCGCCGAAGTCGACACCGTCGTGGGCGGGGCCGTAGGCGGTGACCGACGAACCCGGCATCAACAGGGGCTTGCAGAACGGGAGGCCCTGCACGTGGTCCCAGTGGAGGTGGGTGACGAGCGCGTGGGCCGTGACCGGCTCACCCGGCGGACAGCTCTGACCGAAGTAGCGCAGGCCCGTGCCGAGGTCGAACAGGATCGGGTCGCAACCCGGATCGCGCAGCACGACCGAGGCGGTGTTGCCGCCGTACCGGGCCGTGCTGTCGCCGGCACACGGGGTGGAACCCCGAACTCCGTAGAAGGTGACGTCCAAGAGTTTTCCCCGAACCCTGAGAGGGGTGCCGAGGGAGCGTAAGGCATCGTTTCGCCCAGGTGAACCCCCAGTGACAACACTCACACGCCCGCATTGGTTCGAGATGACCATCAGGTGTCGAACCAACCGAGACCGCACGTTCCGCGCTGCGGTGCGCGCGCTTCGTGAGCTCCGCCGCGGCGCGCTCTACGGCAGGACGAGCGCTCCGTCGGCGGTGAAGCCGACGAGGCCGTCGGCGACGAGCGAACGAGCGGCCCGCTCCGCGTCGGCGACGCCGTCGAGGCGATCGTTCCACCCACACGCGCCACACCACCGGTCGCGGTCCACGGCCCCTCCGGCACGCACGACGTCGAGCAGGCGGGCCCGTCCCTGACGGAACGAACCCTCGAACCGACTCTGCCCCCGACTCACGGCGTGCGACCCGGCGGCCGGGTCGGGTTCCGCGCACTCGGTGCTCCGCCAGGCGCACGTCCCGGCGACGGGACAGCGGACGCAGGTCGGCGCCCGCTTGGCGCACACCGTGGCGCCCAGGTCGAGCATCGCCTGGTTCCACGCCCAGCCCTCCCCCTCCGGCACGAGCCGGTCGGCGAGATCCTGGGCCTCCCTGGCTCCGAGACGGCGGCCGCTGGTGCGAGCCAGGATGCGCCCCACGTTGGTGTCGACCACGGCGACATCGCGCTCGAAGGCGAAGGCCAGCACCGCCCTCGCCGTGTAGGGCCCGATCCCGGGGAGCGCGAGCAGCGCGTCGAGGTCGTCGGGCAGCGATCCGCCGTGGTGCTCCACGACTCCGGCTGCGCACCGGTGGAGGCTCACCGCCCGCCGGTTGTAGCCGAGACCGGCCCACTCCTCGACGACGGCACCGACCCCGGCGGCGGCGCAGGCGGCCGGCGTCGGGAAGCGTTCGAGGAAGCGGTGCCAGCGCGACACCACGCGCACGACCTGCGTCTGTTGGAGCATCAGCTCGCTCACCAGCACCGCCCACGGGTCCCGCGTGCGGCGCCACGGCAGGTCACGGCGCTCGGCCTCCCACCAGGCCAGCAGCCCGTAGCCCGGCGCCCGGGTCATCGCTTCTGACACCAGAGCACCCGCGTGACGTACGGGAAGCCGAACGACTCCCGGCCGGCCAGGTCGGGGTGGGTCGCGACGAGCTCGGCGATCCGGCGGAGGACCTCGGCCCGCTCTGCCTCCGGGAGCGACGCCACCACGCTGATCGACGCGGCGCGCTCGACGAGCATCTCCGGACCCATCAGGTGGGTCCAGCTCGTGCGCCACTCCTCGAGCGGTGTGAACGCGCCGCGGCCCGCCTCGGCGACCAGCGCCGGCTGGTCGACGTCGGCCATGAACCGCTCGTAGGGCAACACCCCACCGTGGGACGTGACGATGTCGAAGTAGTCGCGTAGCCACGGGCTCTCACGGTCAGCCACGTTCCAGACGAGCACGAACGAGCCCTCGGGGCGCAGCACGCGGGCGACCTCGGCGAGGGCGGGTTGCGGATCGAACCAGTGGAAGGCCTGCGCCACCGTCACCGCGTCGACCGACGCCTCGGCGACGGGGATCGACTCGGCCGTGCCGTCGAGCACCTCGACGTCGGGACATGCCGTCTTCAGCTGCGTCCGCATGCCCTCGATCGGCTCGACCGCGATGACGTCGGCGCCGGTCGCGGTGAGCAACCGGGTGAGCTTGCCCGTACCCGCCGCCAGGTCGAGCACGGCTCGGCCCGGCCCGATGCCCGCCCGGCCGACGATGCAGGCGACGGCGTCGGCGGGATAGGACGGCCGGGCCACCTCGTACGCTTCCGCCCCCTGGTGGAAACCCCGTGCTTCGGCTCGGATCCGCTCGTCGGCCATGCGATCAGTCTGGACCCGCGTCGACCTGCGCGTCGTGGGGCCGGCGAGCCGTTTCAGCCGTCGTCGTCGCCGAAGACGTCGTCGCCGTAAGGGAGGCCGCGCGCGGGAGCGAACTCCTGCTTCCACACGATCATCTTGCGCCGGAAGTAGCAGACCTCTTCCGAGCGCTGGTTGATCCCCTTGGTCTCGACGGTGACGATGCCGCGCTTGCCGTCCGAGGTCTCCTTCTTGTCGAGCACCTTGGTGACGGCGTAGATCGTGTCGCCGTGGAACGTGGGCTTGGCGTGCTTCAGCGTCTCGATCTCCAGGTTGGCGATCGCCGCGCCACTGACGTCGGGCACGCTCATGCCGAGAACGAGCGAGTAGACGAGGTTCCCGACGACGAGCGGCTTGCCGATGGGCGACTCGTGCTCGGCGTACCAGTTGTTGGTGTGGGTCGGGTGGTGGTTCATCGTGATCATGCAGAAGAGGTGGTCGTCGGCCTCGGTGATGGTCTTGCCCGGCCAGTGCCGGTAGACGTCGCCGACCACGAAGTCCTCGTAGTGGCGGCCGAAGGGGCGATCGAAGACGGTCACGTCGGTCTCTCCTGACGGGCGGCTGCTGCGCGCACTCTAGGAGGGGCACCAGCGGGGCCGGAAGCCGAGATGTCCGATCGCCGACGACTGGGGAGGGTCGGGGGCCCGTCGCTAACGTCTCCGGCCATGACCGCCCCCGACCTCACCGCCGCCGCCCAGGTCGTCGACACCGCCCACGGTGTCGTCGAGGCCGCCATCCGCCACCTGGCCGAGACCGGCGGGCCCGACGCCAACCAGGTCGTCGCCTACGACCTGGCCCACGCCGCCGCCGCGGTCGAGACGGGTCGGGCGATGCTCACCTACGGCACCAAGGGCGACCTCGAGGGGCGCATCACATGCGCCTTCGTCGCCGACGCCGTGGGCGAGCTGGCCGGGAAGCTGTTCGGGCGGGAAGCGGACTGGGGCGTCGAGCCGGCGGCCCTCGACGGCGTGCGGTCGTTCGTGGCGACCTACCGGGCCCCCGAGTTCCTGGCCGCGCTGGCCGAGAC
>DATDIY010000163.1:0-3646 GCA_036520815.1 Acidimicrobiales bacterium | reverse complement strand
CACATCAGCTCGGTCACCAAGGCATTCGTCGCCGAAGCGGTGTGGCGGGTCATCGACCGGGCGGTGCAGGTCTGCGGCGCCCTCGGGATCTCCGACGACGTCCCGCTGTCGACGTTCCTGCGCGAGGCCCGGCCCTTCCGGATCTACGACGGACCGACCGAGACCCACCGGTGGGCGATCGCCCGACGCGTGCTCAGGCAGGCCCGCGAGCAGCCCCGTGGCTGACCCGGCGGACACCGAGCTGGTCGCCCTCGACACCGAGGCACTGGTCGCGTACCTGCGGGGGCTCCTGCCGATCGGGCCGGAGGCCCCCACCATCGCGTTGCTGCACGGGGGGCGCTCGAACCTGACCTACCGGGTGTCCGGCACCGCCGAGTCGTGGGTGGTGCGCCGGCCGCCCCTCGGTGTGGTCGCGCCCTCCGCCAACGACATGGGACGGGAGTTCACGGTGCTGCGTGGGCTGACCGACTCCGACGTCCCGGTGCCCGAGGCGATCCACCTCTGCGAGGACGTCGCTGTCATCGGGGCGCCGTTCCTCGTGATGTCGTTCGTCGAAGGCACCGTCGTGCGCAGCGAAGCAGACGCAGCGAGGCTCGGACCGGCGGCGAGCGACCACGCCCGGCTCCTCGTCGAGCAGTTGGCGCGACTCCACGCCGTCGATCCCTCCGCCGTCGGGCTCGACGAGTTCGGTCGCCCCGTCGGCTATCTGCAGCGCCAGGTCAGTCGCTGGTGGCGGCAGTGGGAGATCGTGCACACACGGGACCTCGAAGGCATCCGCGAGCTCCACCACCGACTGGAGCGCAACGTCCCGGCCGAGAGCCGCGCCTCGATCGTCCACGGCGACTACCGCATCGACAACGTCCTGTTCGACCCCGACGGCACCCGGATCACCGCCGTGCTCGACTGGGAGATGTCGACGCTCGGCGATCCGCTCTCCGACCTCGCCACCCTGCTCGTGTACTGGGATCCGATCTGCGCCCCCCTCCTGGCCGACGGGAACCCCATCTCGGGCAACCCGGCCTTCCCCTCCCAGGACGAGCTGGTGCAGCTCTACGCCGACGCGGCAGCAACCGACCCCGGCGACATGTCGTTCCATCTGGCGCTGGCCTACTTCAAGAGCGCGGTCATCGCCGAAGGCATCCACCGGCGCTTCGTCGACGGCGACACGGTCGGCGGCGACTTCGCCCGGGTCGGCGACGGCGTCGAGCCGCTGGTGGCGGCCGGTCTCGAGCGTCTCGGAGCCGGAGCGAGGTAGGCTAGTGAGCATTAGCCACCCGGTCGACAGCAACGTCAGGGGTCCCGAGGCGCCGAGCGAACGCCGCGGCGAGATCGCCCAGGCTGCCCTCGAGCTGTTCGCCACCAAGGGCTACCGCGCCACCACGATGGCCGACATCGGCGCCCGGCTCGGGATCCGCGGACCCAGCCTCTACAAGCACATCGGCTCCAAGCAGGAGCTCCTCGTCGGGATCATGCACGCCTCGATGGATCGTCTCCTCGACGACCACCGGGCCGCGGTGGCGACCGCCGCGGGCGTCGAAGCCCAGCTCCGTCGCGCGGTGGAGGCCCACGTGCGCTTCCACACCCGCCACCGAGACGAGGCCTTCGTGGGCACGAGGGAGATCGACAGCCTCGACCCGGCGGAACGACGCACGATCGTGGCCAAGCGCGCGAGCTACGAGCAGGCGTTCCGCACGTTGATCGAGACCGGCTGTGCCGAAGGGCGGTTCCAGGTGGCCTCGAGCCGGCTTGCCTCCTACGCCATCCTCGACATGGGGATGGGGGTCGCCGTCTGGTTCCGTGCCGACGGGCCCGCCACCGCCGACGAGGTCGCCTACGCCCACGGCGACTACGCCCTCCGACTCGTCGGAGCGGACTGACCAGGGCCACGGGCCCACGAGGATCCACGAGGTCGGATGAAGATCGAAACGATGTTCGCCATCGAGGGGCGGGCCGCGATCGTCACGGGCGCGTCGAGCGGCCTGGGCGAGCGGTTCGCGAGGGTGCTCGCCGCCAATGAGGTCCGTGTGCTGGCCGTCGCCCGCCGAGCCGATCGGCTGGCGGCGCTCGCCGACGAAGTGCCCGGCGTGGTCGCGTTCGCCGCCGACGTCACCGACGAGGACGCCCGGGCCGCGATGGTCGACGCCGCTCTCGACAGCTTCGGCTCGATCGACCTCCTGGTGAACAACGCCGGGGTGGCGAGCGCGGTGCCCGCCCTCGAAGAGCCACTCGAGGACTTCGTGCACGCGGTCGACGTGAACCTCGTCGCCGCCTTCGACCTGGCCCGTCGCTGCGCCCGCCCGATGATCGACGCCGGACGCGGATCCATCGTGAACGTGGCGTCGATGTTCGGCCTCGTCGCCGGGACCCCGCTCGCCTCGTCCAGCTACATCGCCACCAAGGCCGGCCTCGTGCACCTGACCCGCCAGCTGGGCTGCGAATGGGCCCGCAAAGGGGTGAGGGTGAACGCCATCGCTCCCGGGTGGTTCCCGACCGACATGACCCAGCTGGTCGCGCCCGGGACGCCCGCCGACGACCTGGTCGCCGCCAACTGCCCGATGCGCCGGTTCGGGGAGATGCACGAGCTCGACGGCATCCTGCTCTACCTGGCGAGCGACGCGTCGACCTACTGCACCGGGCAGGTGATCTCCGTCGACGGCGGATGGACCGCCCGCTGAGCACGAGCCCCTAGCCTCCCGACGGTGGAGACCGACGGGAGCACGGCCGACGACGAGGCGACGTTCGAGGAACTGCTGCCGATCGTGCGACGGGCCCTGGAGTCCGGCGGGCACCTCGACCTGATGGGGCTGGCCAGCGCCACCCTCGCCATCGTGGTTCACCCGGCCGAGCCGGCGGCCGAGAGCGACGGTGGCGATCAGGACCGAGCGATCGAGCACGTCGTGCGCCGCGCCGTCGACCACGGTTCGCCGGAGTCGCTCGCCTACGCCGCCGCCATGGCCGCTCTCGTCCCACCCGGCGCGCTGCAGACGCGCCTCCGCGACGGCCTCGACGGCGCGGCGCACGAGCTCCCCCGATGGCTCGCCGAGATCGACCGCACGCGGGTCGAGGCCCCGACCATCGTGCGCGACCTGTTCGACGACGACGAATGGCTCCTCGCCGGGATCCGCTTCTCCGACGACGACCGGGCCTCGTTCCGCGTCTCGATCGACCACGGGGCCGACGGCGCGGTGGTCGATGCCGCCCTCATGCACCAGAGCGTCGACGAGGTGCGCCAACAGCTGAGGGCCAGCGCCGCGGAGGACGAGGTCACCATCGCCGACATGCTCCCGGGCGAACTGGCGGCCCGGTACGGGGAGGCGGCGGCCATGGGCGACACCCTCGAACCGACCCGCACCGACACGTGGCCCAGCAGCCGGCCGCTGGTCGACTGGTTGTTCCGCCTCGCACCGGGAGACGACCCGGGCCGCTGAACCGGGACGGGTGACGCTCGCCGCGTCGCGGTGGGGGCGCTGGTCAGCGCCGTCGGACTGCGCGGTGCGGCACCCCAGCACTGATCTCGGGCGACGCCGGACCGTCCGACGGGCCACGATGGGGCCATGGCCCTCATCGACGAGCTCCGAGCCGACCTCACTGCCGCCATGAAGGACCGCGACCAGGTCCGGGTGTCCACGCTGCGCATGGCCCTCGC
>DATDIY010000162.1:0-5394 GCA_036520815.1 Acidimicrobiales bacterium | reverse complement strand
GCCGAACCCGCGACCCCGAAGACGTGGACATCTCGTGGGAGATCGACGCCTTCCGCTTCGAGTTGCCCCTCATGGGCTCGGCCATGGACGGGGTCATCAGCCCGGCCACCGCCATCGAGATCGGGCGCCTGGGTGGCGTGGGCGTGCTGAACCTCGAGGGCCTGTGGACCCGTTACGAGGACCCCGACACGCTGTTCGCCGAGATCGCCGAGCTGCCGCCCGAGAAGGCCACCCTGCGCATGCAGGACATCTATGCGGCGCCGATCATCCCCGAGCTCGTCGGCCAGCGCATCCGCGAGATCAAGGACGCCGGCGTGGTGTCGTGCGCATCGGTGACCCCGCAGCGCACCAACGCCCTCGCCAAGCAGATCATCGACGCCGAGCTCGACCTGCTCGTCATCCAGGGCACCGTCGTGTCCGCCGAGCACGTCTCGAAGACCGTCGAGCCGCTGAACCTCAAGAAGTTCGTCCGTGAGCTCGACATCCCGGTGATCGTCGGAGGCTGCGCCAGCTACCAGGCGGCGCTGCACCTCATGCGCACCGGCGCCGCTGGCGTGCTCGTCGGCGTTGGCCCCGGCCACGCCTGCACCACCCGCGGCGTGCTCGGCATCGGCGTCCCCCAGGCCACCGCCATCGCCGACGCCCGCTCGGCCCGCATGCGCCACCTCGACGAGACCGGCGTCTACTGCCAGGTCATCGCCGACGGCGGCATGGGCACCGGCGGCGACATCGCCAAGGCCATCGTCTGCGGCGCCGACGCGGTGATGATCGGCTCGCCCCTCGCCGCGGCCGCCGAGGCACCCGGCCGGGGCTACCACTGGGGCATGGCCACCTTCCACCCCACGCTGCCCCGTGGTGCCCGGGTGAAGACCTCCGTGCGCGGCACGCTCGAGGAGATCCTCGTCGGGCCCGCCCACGAGAACGACGGCCGCATGAACCTCTTCGGCGCCCTGCGCACCTCGATGGCCACCTGTGGCTACGAGACCGTCAAGGAGTTCCAGAAGGCCGAGGTCATGGTCGCCCCGGCGCTCCAGACCGAGGGCAAGGTCCTGCAGAAGGCCCAGGGCGTGGGGATGGGTCACTGATCCATGGCCGACCCTGATGTCGACACCGTCCTGGTCGTCGACTTCGGCGCTCAATACGCCCAACTGATCGCTCGCCGGGTGCGAGAGGCGCACGTCTACTCCGAGATCGTCCCCCACTCGATCACGGCCGAGGAGCTGGCGGCCCGCAACCCGTCGGGCATCGTGTTCTCGGGTGGGCCGGCTTCGGTCCACGTCGAGGGTGCTCCCACGATCGACCCGGGCGTCTACGAGCTCGGCGTGCCGATCCTCGGCATCTGCTACGGCGCCCAGCTGCTCGCGCGCGACCTGGGCGGGGAGGTGGCCCGCACGGGCCGGGGCGAGTACGGCCGTACCGACCTCGACGTCGTCTCCGAGGGCCTCCTGTTCAGCGCCGCCCAGCCGACCCGCCAGCCGGTGTGGATGAGCCACTTCGACACCATCACCGTGCCGCCCACCGGCGCGGTGGTCACGGCAGCCACCCCCGACACGCCCGCAGCGGCGTTCGAGGACCGCTCCAACCAGCGCTACGGCGTGCAGTTTCACCCCGAGGTGGTGCACACGCCGCACGGCCAGGAGGTGCTCGAGCACTTCCTCTACGACGCCTGCGGCCTCGGCGCCGACTGGACGATGACCTCGATCATCGACGCGCAGATCGAGGCCATCCGGACCCAGGTCGGCACTGGCCGGGCCATCTGCGGCCTCTCCGGCGGGGTCGATTCCGCCGTCGCCGCGGCCCTCGTGCACCGCGCCATCGGCTCCCAGCTCACCTGCGTGTTCGTCGATACGGGCCTCATGCGCCAGGGCGAGGGGGAGCAGGTCGTCGAGACCTTCCAACGCCACCAGGGCATCGAGCTCATCCACGTGCGGGCCGGCGACCGCTTCTTCGACCGCCTCGCCGGAATCACCGACCCAGAGGACAAGCGCAAGGCGATCGGCGAGTTGTTCATCCGGGTGTTCGAGGACGCGTCCGGCGGCCTCGAGGACGCCAAGTTCCTGGTGCAGGGCACGCTGTACCCCGACGTCATCGAGTCGGGCACCAAGGACGCAGCGAAGATCAAGAGCCACCACAACGTGGGTGGTCTCCCCGACGACATGGACTTCGAGCTGGTCGAGCCGCTCCGGGCGCTCTTCAAGGACGAGGTCCGCAAGGTCGGCACCGAGCTCGGCCTCCCCGACGAGATCGTCTGGCGCCAGCCCTTCCCCGGCCCCGGCCTCGGGGTGCGAATCATCGGTGAGGTCACGCCGGAGAAGGTCGCAATGCTGCAGCGGGCCGACGCCATCGTCCGTGAGGAGGTGAAGGCGGCCGGTCTCGAGCGCGAGATCTGGCAGGCGTTCGCGGTGCTGCCCGACATCCGTTCGGTCGGGGTGATGGGCGACGAGCGCACCTACGGCCACCCCATCATCATCCGGGCGGTCACCTCCGAGGACGCCATGACCGCCGACTGGGCCCGGCTGCCCTACGAGCTGCTCGAGCGCATGTCGAGCCGCATCATCAACGAGGTTCCCGGCATCAACCGAGTCGCCTACGACATCACCTCGAAGCCGCCTGGCACCATCGAGTGGGAGTGACCGATGCCTGAGGTGTTCACCGTCGAGCGGGTCATCCCGGCCGAGCCCGGTGCGATCTTCGATCTGCTGGCCGATCCGAGCCGACACCACGACATCGACGGCTCGGGCACTGTCGGGGCGGCGAAGACGGGTTCCGAACGGCTCGCGCTCGGCAGCCGGTTCGGGATGTCGATGAAGCGGGGCGTCTCCTACTCGATGGTCTCCGAGGTGGTCGAGTTCGACGAGGACCAGCGGATCGCCTGGCAGACACGCGGTGGGGGACGGATCGGACGCCACTTCGGGGGAAGGGTCTGGCGGTACGACCTCGAGCCGGTGGACGGCGGCACCCGAGTGCGAGAGTCGTGGGACATCCAGGAGGAGATGCTGGTGTTCAAGCCGCTGGTCCGGCTGGGCGCCAAGACGGTCAAGAAGGACATGACGGCGACGCTCGAGCGGATCGAGCAGGTCGTCGCAGGCTCCTCCTGAGCCACATCGGAGGAGATGAGGGCGTTTCTCGCGCCCTGATCTCCACGGAGTTCCCACGAATGGCGCCGACGGACGGGTACGGTCGCCACGATGCGTCGCCGGATCTCGCTGGTCGTGGTTGTGCTCGCCCTTGCCCTCGGTTCGGGGATGGCCTGCAGCTCGGACGACGAGAGCGGCTCGACGACCACCACCGAACCCTCGACGACCACGTCGTCGACCAGTTCTGTGCCCTCGACCACCGCCACGACCGGTGGGGCGACGACCTCTGGTCCATCGTCCACGCTCACCATCCCGCCTGGTCCCACCAGCACAGCGGAGCCTGGTCAGACCCCCGGAGAGCCGTGCACCGAGGGATCGAGCCCCGACTGCATCGACCCCTTCGGCGACGGGGAGTTCGTCTACCTGCTCGGCGGAGCCGACTGCATGGCCGGTCCGTTGTCCGGTCCGACCTGCTCCGACCTCGACGGGGACGGCTACGCCGGCTACCCGGACCGGGGCTGAGCGGCGTGCCCGGGCCGTCGCCTCGCTGGTCTGCGATGATCGGTGTCGATGATCGATCCCCCTGTGCAGCACTTCGAGGCTCCTGACGGCACGTCGCTGGCGTATCGCGAGATCGGCGACGGGCGACCGCTCGTCCTGCTCCACGGATTCATCTCCACCGCCGAGCTGAACTGGTTGCGATGGGGGACGGCCCAGGCGATCGCCGAGCGTGGCCACCGCGTGGTGCTGCCCGACCTTCGCGCCCACGGCGACAGCGAGGCACCGAGAGATCCGGCGAGCTACCCGCCCGACGTGCTGGCCGACGACGCCTTCGCCCTCCTCGAGCACCTCGGCCTCGACGACTACGACCTCGGCGGCTACTCACTCGGTGGGCGCACGGTCATCCGGCTCCTCGTGAGGGGGGCCAGCCCTCGACGGGCGGTGGTTGCCGGCATGGGCCTCGACGGGGTCCTCGACGTCGAGCGCAGCAATGCCAAGTTCTCCCGGGTCTTCGAGAACCTCGGCACGTTCGAACGGAAGTCGCCGGAGTGGCTGATCGAGGCCTTCCTGCGGCAGAACGGTGGAGATCCTGAGGCGATGATCCTGGCCCTGCGCTCGTCGGTCCCCACCTCTGTCGACGAGCTGTCCCGGATCGTGACCCCCACGCTGGTGGTCGTCGGAGAGGACGACGTCGAGCACACCTCCGCTGACGAGCTTGCCGAGGTGCTGCCGCATGGACGGTTCGCCACGGTCACGGGCAACCACCTGAGTGCCGGGACCAAGCCCGACCTCGCCCAGGTGATCGGCGACTTCCTCGACGAGCCCGACCCCGTCTGAACCCCCTCAAGGCCGTCGCAGGCCGCCGGTAGGGTTGGGTGGCGATGTCAGACGACCTGCTCCAAGGCCTGAACCCGGTCCAGTACGAGGCCGTCACCCACACCACCGGGCCGCTGCTCATCGTGGCCGGTGCCGGGTCGGGCAAGACCCGCGTGCTGACCCATCGGGTCGCGCATCTCATCAAGGACGAGGGCGTCTCGCCCTTCGAGATCCTGGCGATCACCTTCACCAACAAGGCCGCTGACGAGATGAAGCATCGAGTGGCCGAGCTGGTCGGCCCGGTCGCCGAGAAGATGTGGGTGTCGACGTTCCACTCCGCCTGCGTACGCATCCTGCGCCGTGACGGCAACCTGCTCGGCTTTCCGTCGTCGTTCACGATCTACGACGCCGCCGACGCCCAGCGCCTGACGGGCTACGTCATCCGCGACCTCGGCCTCGACGCCAAGAAGTTCCCGCCCCGCTCGGTCAACGCCAACATCTCGGCGGCCAAGAACGACGACATCGGCCCGGAGGACTACCGCGAGCGGGCCCGAACGATCTTCGAGCGCAAGATCTCCGACGTCTACACCGAGTACCAGGCCCGCCTGCTCAAGGCCGGCGCCATGGACTTCGACGACCTGCTCCGCAACACCGTCGAGCTCTTCCGCCGGTTCCCCGAGGTGCTCGAGCACTACCAGCGCCGCTTCCGCCACGTGCTCGTCGACGAGTACCAGGACACCAACCGTGTGCAGAACGAGATGGTGCTGATGCTCTCGGCCCAGAGCGGCGACGTCTGCGTCGTGGGCGACGCCGACCAGTCGATCTATAAATTCCGTGGCGCAGACATGCGGAACATCGTGGAGTTCGAGGAGGCGTTCCCCGACGTCACCGTCGTGCTGCTGGAGCAGAACTACCGGTCGAGCCAGACCATCCTCGACGCGGCCAACGCGGTCATCGCCAACAACCTCGGGCGCAAGCCCAAGGAGCTCTGGACCGAAGC
>DATDIY010000161.1:0-12029 GCA_036520815.1 Acidimicrobiales bacterium | reverse complement strand
ATCCCCCCGATATCGAAACCCCCCCAACCCCGCGCTCAGACCTGAGCGCGGCACCACACGAGCGTCGTGTGGTGGACCGAGCCGTCCCGGCCGGGCCCCAGGCGCACGCTCATGACGAAAGGAAGCAACACGGCATGACTGGAAGGACGACGTCCCGGCGGCGGTCATGGCAGCTGGTGGCCGTGCTGGCAGTGCTGTTCGCGCTGCTGGCTGGCGCATGCGGCTCCGACAGCTCCAGCGGCGAGAGCGATGACAACGGTGGCGGGACCCAGACGACGGGTGACCTCACCGAGAACGTGACGGTCGACGCACCGGGCGTGACCGACACCGAGATCAAGTACTCGGTCCTGGCGACAGGGACGGGCAACCCGACCGGCCAGTGCCTGCTCGACTGCTACACGACCGGCATCCAGGCGTACTTCGACTACGTCAACACCGAGATGGGTGGCATCTACGGCCGCCAGCTGGTGGCCGAGGACCTGGTCGACGACGAGTTCGGCAAGCACCAGGAGAAGGCCCTCGAGATCATCGCCGCCGACGACACGTTCGCCACGTTCTCGAACACGGTCGTGCCGGCGGGCTTCCAGTCGTTCGCCGACGAGAACATCCCGTTGTACGTGTGGGCGACCAACCCCACCGCGATGCAGGGGAACGAGAGCATCTTCGGTGAGGTCACCGTGCGGTGCCTCGAGGTGGGCTGCTGGGACCGCTCCGTTCCCTACCAGATGAAGATCTCGGGCCGCACCAAGCTGGCCGCGGTCGGCTACGGCATCGCCCAGAGCTCCAAGGACTGCGCCCAGAACCAGGCCAAGAGCGTCGAGGAGTTCAAGGACCAGATCGGCGACGACGCCGAGGCCGTCTACATGAACGACAACCTGCCCTTCGGGATGTCGAACGGTGCCGCCCCCGAGGTGACGGCGATGAAGAACGCCGGGGCCAACGTCCTCGTGACCTGCATCGTCAACAACGACACCAAGACCATCATGCAGGAGGCCGAGCGCCAGGGCCTCGACATCGTCCCGCTGATCCCCCAGGGCTACGACGACGCCGAGCTCGAGCGCATGGGAGGCGCCTTCGACGGCGGCTACATCCGCAACACCCTGCGGAGCTTCCAGGCCGACCTGAACGAGGCCCAGGAGAAGTACCTCGAATACACCGCGAAGAACGGTGGCCAGGTCAGCGAGGTGACGATCTACGGCTGGATCAACGCCGCTCTCGCCTACGAGGGCCTCAAGCTGGCCGGCCCCGACTTCGATCGGGACAAGGTCGTCGACGCCACCAACACCCTGACTGCGTTCACCGCCGACGGGCTCACGCCGCCGATGAACTGGACGACGGGTCACACCGCGCCCACCAAGGACGACGCGTCGAACAACAACGAGTACGAGTGCTACTCGATGATGAAGATCGAGGACAGCAAGTTCGTCCTCGAAGGTGATCCGGCCAAGCCGTTCTTCTGCTGGCCCGGCACCAACTGGGACTGGGAAGACGGTTACCCGGAGCAGATGAGCTTCGACTGACCGGTTCCTCCGGCTGAGGCGATCCCTCCGCCGACGAACACCGGGGCCCGGGCCGTGCACACGGCTCGGGCCCCGTCGCGTCGCAGGCCCCGTCGACCGGCTCGGTCGATCAGGCGCCGGGGAACTCGACGACGGGGATGACCTGCATCATCGCCGGGGACTGGCGGCGCTCGTCGATGCGCCACTCGCCGTCGCGGCACGACCATGTGTCGCGGTACCAGCCGCGCATGACGAGGTCGTTGGTGCCGACGCGGTTGCAGGCGAGGTGGTACGCCTCACTGGTCGCGGCGGCGCCGGTGACGTCGATCCGCAGGTTGGTGACCTGGTGGAACGTGCCGTCCATCTTGGCGTGGCTCTCGAGCACCCAGTCGACGAACTCCCGCCCCGTGCCCTCGAACACGCCCTGGTACCGGGCCTGTCCGTCGGGGTGCCAGACCGAGTAGCCGAGCTCGTGGTCCATCTGGTCCATCGCTCGGCAGTAGTCGTGAAGACGGTCGGTGATCGCCTGGATGTCGTCCATCTCGGGCCTCTCGGTCGTCTGATCGGGCTGTTCTCAGCCGGCCGGCGGCACGTAGGGGATGCGCGCCAGCCAGCGGGCGTAGTGGAGCATCTGCTGGTGCAGGACCTCGTCGTCGAGGTCGGCCACCAACGGGTGCACGCTGCAGGCACCGATGGCGGTGGCGAGCATGGCCGCCTGCACCTTGGTGTCGGGCGAATCGTCAACCGCGAGGATGGCGTAGAGGCGGTCCATGAGCTGACGGAAGGGCTCGTGCTCGTCGAGCAGGCGGCTCACGACGGGATCGTGCTGCATCAGCGTGATGCGCTGGCGCTGTCGAACCGCCTCGTCGACCATCTGCTGGATCAGCCGGTCGCGGGCGAGCTCCTTGTCAGGCTCGGCGTCCGCGGCCGCAAGGGCCACTTCCAGGGTCACCAGTTCGGTGGCCGTGACGGCGATGACGAGGTCGTCCTTCGAGGGAAACTGGTGGTACACGGCTGCCTTGGTGACCCCGAGGGAGGCGGCGATCATCTGGAGCGAGGTGCCGCTGATCCCGCGCTCGGCGAACAGGTCGTGGGCGGCGGCCACCACCCGTTGCTGGGTCGGGGTGAGGGCGGCGACGGTGACGCTGGGCGGGACGGCCAGCTGGGTGGCGGACATGGCTCAACGATATGTCGTCCGCCTTGCCCGGGGGATAGCCAATCGGCTACCTTGCCGCCAGCTCGGCTCCATCGACGCCATGGTGCGCGAGGACCTGCCCGAGGTGGCGTCAGGACACGAGCTGACCGCCCTCGGGGGCGGCAGGAGTCCGCGGGATCGGTTGCCACTCCGCCTGATCGGCGGATCCACACGTCGTCTCCGCATCCCGTGACGTCGGGGCGACGCAGGTGAACAACGACATTCGACAACGAGGAGCAGAGATGGGTCGCAGTTGCGAAGGACAGGTGGCGTTGGTCACCGGAGCCAGCCAGGGGGGCACGGGACGCGCTGTCGCCGTCCGCCTGGCCGCAGAAGGGGCGAGGGTCGGCATCACTGCCCGCTCGGTCGACGGCCTGAACCAGACGCTGTCGCTGATCGAGGAGGTCGGCGGTGAGGGCTTCGTCATGCCCAGCGACCTCAGCGACCCTGACGGCGGGCGTGCCGACCTGGTCGCCCGCACCGAGGAGCACTTCGGCCAGGCCATCGACCTGCTGGTCAACAACGCCGTGATGCACCACCAGAAGCCGGTGATCGAGTGGACCATCCCCGAGCTGCGGGTCTACCAGGAGGCCAACGTCTGGTCCCCGTGGGAGATGATGATCCAGGTCATGCCGGCCATGAAGGAGCGCGGCAACGGCTCGATCCTGAACCTCACCAGCTTCAGCGGCGAGCTCCCGCCCGGGCCGCCGTTCGCCTTCAAGGCCAAGGACGGCTCGAACATGTACGGAGCCACCAAGGCAGCCCTGAACCGGCTCACGGTCGCCGCCGCCGGTGAGCTCGAGGGCTCGGGAGTGTCGGTCAACGCCCTCACGCCCCAGTCGGCGATCCTCCACCCGAAGGTGCTCGAGTCCGGGCTCGTCAAGGACACGTCGCTCTTCGAGCCGGTCGAGACGATGGCGGAGGCGGCCCTCGCCCTGCTCACCGAGGATCGTTCGGTGATCACCGGACGCATCGCCTTCAGCCTGCAGCTGCTGCTCGAGCTCGAGCGGCCCTGCTACGACCTGGCCGGCAAGGAGCTGGTCGACGGCTGGCAGCCCGCCGACCTGATCGAGGCGATCCAGATCCGTGAGGACTTCAACGCCGCCAACAACTGGCCGGATTGCTACAACTTCCACCGCCCCAACACGCCCTACCCCGACGCCCTCAAGCGCTGACGGTTCCGGCTTGATCTCCGTTCTGGCACGCGAATCGCGCGCACGGGCGCGCAATTTGCGTGCCAGAACGCGTTGGGGCAGGCGGCCGGGTGGCGGGCGGTCAGGTCAGGTCGGCGACGAGGCCTCGTTCGGCGACGAACCGGGGAGCATTGATCAGGGCTCCGTTGAGGGCGGCCGCCTCGGGCGAGGTGGCGAGCCAGGCGATGGCGCGGGCGGCGTACTCCGGCGGGGAGAAGTCGTCGGAGCCGAACGTGCCGTCACCCATGGCGGCGGCGAGCTGCTCGGTGAGCACGGTGCCGGGCTGCACGCTGAACGCCCGGATCCCCTGGTCGCCGAACTGGCTGGCGAGCATGGCGGCGATCTCGATCATCCCGATCTTGCTGGTGCCGTAGCCGATGCCCCACTCCCGCGGCCCTGGCGGGGTGTCGAGCTCGTGCACACCGGCGCCCGACACCATGTCGATGATGGTGCCGTCCTCGCGCTCCAGCATCTGGGGCAGCACCAGCTTGGCCAGGAACATGGGAGCGACCAGGTTCACCCGGATCTGCTTCTCGAGGTGCTCGATGCTCATGTCGACCAGCGAGTACTGGCTCTCTCGCGTCTGGTAGAAGGCGTTGTTGACCAGCACGTCGACCCGGCCCCACCGGTCGAGCACGGCGTCGACCGCCCCCTCCACCGAGGCGCGGTCGTCGAGGTCCATCTTCACCGGCAGGGCCTCGGCGCCCACGGCCTCGATGTCGGCCGCGGTCGACTGCAGGTTGCCGGGCAGGCTGCGCTGATCGGCCTCCGACAACGTCCGGGCGGTCACCGCCACTCGGAACCCGGCCCGGCCCAGCTCCACCGCACAGGCCCGGCCCAGCCCCCGGCTCGCCCCCGTCACCAGGGCCACCTGCGTCGTCTCGGTCACGAGCCGAGCCTAGGAGTCGCGGCCGGCGGGCAGGGGCTTCGGATCCGTTGGCGATGTGACAAGCTCCGACAGCGTCGTCGTCAGGGAGGACACGTTCGGTGAGAGTCGGATTCATCGGTGTGGGGAACCAGGGCGAGCCCATCGCCCGCAGGATCGTCGAGGGGGGATTCGACCTGACCCTCTGGGCCCGTCGACCAGCGTCGCTGGAGCCCTTCGCCGA
The DNA here is from genome assembly GCA_036520815.1 of Acidimicrobiales bacterium. GTDB lineage: Bacteria > Actinomycetota > Acidimicrobiia > Acidimicrobiales > Acidimicrobilacustridaceae > CAMFLJ01. Next base: position 7,033 of record DATDIY010000161.1, on the reverse strand, counting down.
CACGGCGGCCACCTCCGCCGCCACGCCGGCTGAGCTGGCGGCGGCCAGCGACCTCGTGTGCATCTGCGTCTACTCCGACGACGACGTGCTCGACGTGGTGCTCCGCCCCGACGGGGTGCTGGCCGGCATGGCCGAGGGCGGCATCATCGCCATCCACTCCACCGTGGTCACCGAGACGGTGGCGAAGGTGGCCGCCGCCGCCGAGGAGCGAGGGGTGGCGGTGATCGACGCGCCGGTGAGCGGCGGACGGGCCGTCGCCGAGGTGGGGGAGATGCTGGTGATGATGGGTGGCGACCCGGCGGTGGCCGATCGCTGCCGGCCCGTGTTCGCCACGTTCGCCACGTCGGTCGTGCACATCGGGCCGCTGGGCACTGCGTCGATCGCCAAGGCGATCAACAACATGGTGCTGGCGGCCAACATCACGATGGCGCTCGACGTGTTCGACTTCGCCGACGAGCTCGGCCTCGACAAGGCCGGCCTGGCCGAGGCGCTCAGCAACGGCTCGGGCAGCACGCGGGCGATCGGCATCGTCGCCCAGACCGGCTTCAGCTGGGCGTTCCAGTTCGAGCACGCGTCGCCCTACTTCCGCAAGGACCTCGAGGTCATGCGCGACATCGCGGGGGCTGCGAAGGTGCCGCTGCCGGGTGCGCTCGAGGAGCTCGCCGACCGCATCGCCAACGGCTCCGGCGCCGACGCCTCCTGAGGGTCAGTCGGCGCCCGGGTCGGCGAACCGGGCCCGCACGTCGGCCCGACGCGAGAACCGCGACACCTGGTCGCCGCCGGGCTGACCGAAGCCGACGGCACCGTCGACGTCGAGGGTGTGGCCGGTGACGTAGCTCGCCAGGTCCGACAAGAGGAACATGGCGGCGTTGGCCACCTCGTCAGGCTCACCCCGTCGGCGCAGCGGGATCATGGCCGCCACCTCGGGCTGGTCGTCCTCGCCGGTGCGCGGCGTGCGCACGGTGCCGACGGACACGAGGTTCACGCGGATGCCGGCGGGACCCCACTCGAGGGCCATGGCCCGGCTGGCCGCTTCCAAGCCCGACTTCGCGGCCGAGTAGGAGGCGAGCAGAGGGGTGCCCCGGGCGGCCTTGGACGACACGTTGACGATGCTCCCCGTGAGCTCATCCGCGATGAGACGGGCGGCGACCTCCCGACACGACACCATCGCGTAGCGGAGGTTGCGGGCGACGACCCGGTCGAAGCTCACCATGTCGAGCTCGGCGGTGCGGTGGTAGTCGTCGGCGAGGTTTCCACCGACCACGTTCACCAGGTGGCGGAAGGGTCCGAGCGTCGAGGCCAGCTCGGCGATGGCGGCCACCAGGGCGGCCTCGTCGGTGACGTCGACCACGGCGGTGGCGCACGTCGTGCCGGCGTTCCCGAGCAAGGCACGGGTGTCGGCGGCGTGCTCCTCCAGGTTGGTGAGAACCCCGACGACCGCCCCGGCGCGGGCCGCGGCCAGCGCCATCGCCGTGCCGATGCCTCCTCCGGCTCCGCCCACGACGAGGCAGGGGCGTCTGGCGAGATCGATCTCGATGCTCACGCGCCGATCACGGCCTCGGGCTCGACGATCACGTAGCCGCCAGGGGAGAACTCGAGCTGGAACGCCTCACCCGAACCACGTCCGATCAGTGAACCGGCGGTGAAGGTGCTGCGCACGGTGGTGGTGAGGCCCGCGGTCCAGGCGACGAGGGCGTTGGGGTCGACGCAGGTGCGTGCTTCGGAGGTGTTGAGCACGACGGGCCAGTCCGAAGCGAGGATGACCTCGCCGGGTCCTGTGATCTGGATGTTGAACAGGCCACCGGCGAGGGCGCTGCCCATGCCGCCCTTGATGGCGGTGATGTCCCACTGCACGGTGGCGTCGAAGCCGAGCAACGCCCTCGACGACGCCGACATCTGCTCGCCGGGCCCCAGCTCGATCAGATGGAGCTTGCGGTTGCCTCGCGACACGAACAGCTCGCCGGCGCCGTCGCAGCGCATGAGCTGCATGCCCTCGCTGGTGCCCATCGCCTTCAGCATCCGCTTCATGCCGGCGCCCTGGTAGGAGAACGCGACCTCGCCCTGGTAGGCGATCATGGCGCCGCGTGCGACGAGGAGGGGCTGGCCGAGGGTCACCTTGGCCACGGCCGGGTTCTGGCGGGTCATCCGCCCGGTCGTGGGCTGTTCCCGGTTCGACTCGGCGAACAGCGATGAACGGGCCAGGCCCGATGGCAGCGGTGACGGCGTGGCGACGGGCGGTGCGGGTGCTCCGGGCACCACTTCGGGCTCCGCAGGAGGTGCGGGGGCCGCTGGCGCGGGCTGGGCCACCGGCGCCGGGGCGGTGTGCTCGGTCCAGGCGGACCCGTCCCAGTAGCGGAGCAACGACGAGTCGCTGGGGTCGGGGTACCAGTCGGCGGGGGTGGTCACGGTGGTCTCCTCGTGGTGGACGGCGGCGAGGGCGAGGCGGTCAGTGGCGCTTCACGCCGCCGTACTTCATCCGGGTGTCGCTCATGGAGGCGGGTCGGGCCTCGTCGTCGCGGATGCCCGCATCGACGACCTCACCCACGAACAGCGTGTGGCTGCCGAGGTCGAGGGTGTGGCGCACCTCGCAGTCCATCCAGGCGATCGCCTCGTCGAAGATCGGTGCCCCGGTCGCGCCGGCTCGCACCGAACGACCATTCAGCGTCGCGCCGTCGTCGGTGGCCGGCTTGGAGAACTTCACGAAGGGGCGGGTGTCGGCCGCGTCCCAGAGGTTCACCGTGAACGAGCCGCCCTCGGTGATCAGCCGGTGCGTGATGGCACTGGCGTCGACGCCGACGCCGATCAGCACCGGTTCCATCGACAGCTGGGTGATCCAGCTCGTGGTCATGGCGTTGCGCTGGTCGCCGGCTCGGGACCCGACGAGGGCCAGCGCGTTGGGGATCTTCCAGGTCACCCGGTTCAACAGCTCGTCGTCGACGCCCATGGCGCCGATCGTACGGTGACGGCTCCGCCGGGGCCCGGACCACCAGTGGACGTCGCCGTCGGAACCGGCGCACCATGGAGCGACCAACGAGCGGGAGGAACGCCGACATGGGCTTCATGGACAAGATCAAGTCTGCGGTGCGCGGCAACGAGGACAAGGTCAAGGGCGCGGTCGACACCGGCGCCGAGAAGGCCAAGGGCGTGGTGCCCGATCAGCACGATGACAAGGTCGACAAGGCGGCCGACACCATCAAGGATCAGATCGACAAGCTCGACTGATCGCGCTGCGGCACCGGGCCGCGCGTCAAGGCCTCAGTAGGCCATGAAGAGGATGTGCTCGCGCTGGTACTCGTCGGCCATCTCGGGGTGCTTCTCCCGGAGGTGCTCGAACGCCTTCTCGACGAGGTCGTCCTCGTCGGTGCCGCGGATGATCTCGCCGCAGGGGCACGGAAGGGTGGTCTTCATCGGGTCCTCCGGTGGTGATCGACGTCACAGCCAACCTACCTGGCTCACGAGCCGGTGCAGCGAGCACCGTTGGTCGGTGCCGGAGGCGCGAGCAGCCCGAGCTGGGTGGAGATCCAGGGGAGCGAGTTCTCCAGGGCCTGGTGCCAGAAGGCGAAGTCGTGGCCCCCGGACCTCACCAGCAGACAGGCGGTGATCCCGGCCTGGGTGGCCTGGGTCGCCACCGCCCGCGTGGCCTCGAGCGGCTGGCTGTCGCTCTCGCCGACCTCGAACCAGCCCGCCAGCCCGCTCAGGTGGGCGCCGGCGAGGATCTTGGTCGGGTCATGGGCATCCATCGTCTGCTGGTCACCGCCGAAGAGGTCAGCCAAGGCGGTGTCGGGCGGATCGAGGGTGGGCTGGCTGAGCCCCGAGTAGTCGCCGAACACGACGAACTGCTGCGGGTGGCGCAGCGAGAGCATCAGGGAGCAGAACCCGCCCATCGAAAGCCCGGCGATGCCCCATCGGCTGGAGCCCACGTCGAGGGTGTGGCTGACGTAGTTCGCCACGTCGACGGTCAGGTAGGTCTCGGCGTGGCCCCGGCTGCTGTCGACGCACTCGGTGTCGGCGAAGTCCCCGCCCGTCGCGTCCGGCATCACGAGGATCGGAGCCTTCCCGTCGTTGCGGGCGGCGAAGGCGTCGGCGACCTGGTCGGCCTCACCGCCCACGAGCCAGTCCTCGGGACCACCGGGTGTGCCGTGCAGCAGCATCAACACCGGCAGGGTGGGAGCCGGGTCGGCGAAGAAGGCCGGGGGCACGTAGAGGTAGGCGTCGCGTGCGTCGAAGCCCGACGTCGTCCCTGGGATGGCCACGTGCAGGGTCGACCCCTTCGCCGGCAGCTGTCCGGTACTGCGCACCTCGTCGCGGATCTGCTGCAGCTCGGGGAGGCCGACCTCGTTCTCGGCCACCTTGCCGAAGAGGTTGGCCACCGTCGGGAGGTACTGGTAGTGGGCGTTGACGACCACGCCCAGAAGGGCGAGTGACGCCACCACCGACACGAGACCGTCGAGGCGCTTCCAGTTGCGCTCGTGTCGGAACCCGACCACGGCGGCGGTCATGGCGAAAACCACGAGACCGGCCAGCGCGTAGAACGAGAGTGGGAACGACCACGGGATCAGGTCGAGGGTCTCGTTGAGCAGGTACGCCAGGCCGACGCCCCCGATGGTGAGCACCGCGCCCCACCGCAGCTGGGCCCGCCAGCGCCCCGAGTGCCAGCGCACGGCGAGCACGAGCGTCCCGATGCACAGCACCACCACGAACCAGGGCAGCCAGCCGTCGACGAGGGAGATGTCACCCACGGCGAGGATTCTGTACGGGGAGCGAAACGTCGGCGGGGATGCCCCGCAGCGGTGGAAACGCGCCCGATTCCTGAGGCGCGCAGACATCCCGCTCGACGGAGAGCTCCCGCTGTGTTTGCCTGAGCGATGAGTTCGCGTCGGTCGCCGGGTCCAATCCCGCGACCACCCCCGTCGCAGAGGAGCATCGATGAGCCAGGAGACCTCGACCGACCCCGAGGCGGGCACGGGGCCGCGTCAGTCCGCCTTCGCCCGATTCGGCCTGTGGTGCCATGACCGGCGCCGGATCGTCGCCGCGTTCTGGGTCCTGCTCCTGATCGTCGGCAACATGGCATCGGGCGCGATGGGCGACGCCTTTCGCGACGAGTTCAACCTCGATGCAGAGTCCACGGACGCATTCGACGTGCTCGACGAGCGGTTCGGTGGCCAGGGCACCGGCCTCACCGGCACCATCGTCTTCGAGGCCCAGCAGGGTGTGGACGACCCTGAGGTCGAGGCGGCGATGCAGGCGATCTTCGACGACGTGGCGACCGTGCCGGACGTGGTCCAGGTCGAGAGCCCCTACGACGAGGGCGGGGAGCAGCTCATCGCGTCCGAGGGGCCGGAGGCGGGGAAGATCGCCTACGCCAAGGTCGAGCTCTCCGATGAGATCGACCTGTCGGAGGCCCAGGAGATCCGCGACCGGATCTCCGATCAGGTGCCGGACATCGAGGGCCTGCGGGTCGAGCTCGGCGGTGTGATCTTCGGTGAGGGCGAGCCGCCCAGCTCCGAGGCCCTCGGTCTGGCGTTCGCCATCGTCATCCTCATCGTGGCCTTCGGCTCGGTGCTGGCCATGGGTCTACCCGTGGGTGTCGCTCTGGCCGGCATCGGCATCGGCGTCTCGATCATCACCATCATGAGCAACGTGGTGACGCTCCCGGAGCTCGCCACCTTCCTCGGGATCATGATCGGACTCGGCGTCGGGATCGACTACGCGCTGTTGATCGTCACCCGGATGCGCGAGCAGCTCCACGCCGGTCACACGGTGCGAGAATCCGTGGGGATCGCCATGGACACGGCCGGTCGCGCCGTGCTGTTCGCCGGGCTCACGGTGGTCATCTCCATGCTCGGCATGCTGGTGATCGGCATCACCTTCATCACCGGGCTCGCAGTGGGCGCGGCCCTGGTGGTGGCCGTCACCATCGCCGCCTCGCTGACGTTCCTCCCCGCCCTGTTGGGCTTCACGGGGGAGAAGATCGAGCGGACGCGCTGGCGGGGACTGATCGCCGCGCTCCTCGTCGCCGTCGGGCTCGTGGGCGCCGGCCTGTCGATCGATCCGTTGCTCGTCGGGATCCCGCTCGCCGTCGTGGTGCTGCTCGCCGGACTCGTCCTGGCCCCGTTGAAGAAGGAGGTCAAGCGGCGTCCGCCCAAGGCTCGCCAGGCAACGCTGGCGTACCGTTGGAGCCGCGTCATCCAGCACCGCCCATGGTTCTTCACCATCGTCGGGGCGGTCATCCTGCTGGTGCTGTCGATCCCGTTCCTGCAACTGCGCCTCGGTGTCGCCGACGAGAGCAACTACGCCGAGGACACCACGACCCGGCAGGCCTACGACCTGCTGGTCACGGGGTTCGGGGAGGGGTTCAACGGCCCCCTCCTCCTCGTCGCCGAGCTCCCGGAGGGCGCCGACCCCGCCGATCTCGGGTCGGTCACCGAGGTGGTCGACGAGGACCCGGACGTGGTGTTCGTGTCTCCGCCCGTGCTCAACGACCCCGACGATCCGACGGCGGTGCTCTGGCAGGTCGTGCCCAACAGCGGTCCGCAGTCGGAGGAGACCACTGCGCTGGTCGAGCGGCTGCGCTCGGACGTCCTGCCCCCGGTGGCGGAGTCCACCGGCGTCGAGGTCATGGTCTCGGGAACGGTCGCGGTGAACGCCGACTTCAGCGACTACCTCTCGTCCCGGATGCCGTACTTCCTCGGCGCTGTGCTGCTGCTGTCGTTCCTCCTGCTCATGGTCGTGTTCCGGTCGCTGCTGGTGCCGCTCAAGGCCGTGATCATGAACCTGCTTTCGATCGGTGCGGCGTACGGCGTCGTCGTGGCCTTGTTCCAGTGGGGCTGGCTGAGCGACATCACCGGTGTGCAGCCGGCGCCCATCGAGCCATGGGCGCCGATGATGCTGTTCGCCATCGTGTTCGGCCTGTCGATGGACTACGAGGTGTTCCTGCTGTCGCGGATGCGCGAGGCGTGGGACCGCACCCACGACAACCGCGAGGCCGTCGCCGCGGGGCTCGAGCGCAGCGGCCAGATCGTGACGAGCGCTG
>DATDIY010000160.1:0-22334 GCA_036520815.1 Acidimicrobiales bacterium | reverse complement strand
CGAAGTGGCGGGGCTCGTCGAGGTGCTCCGGCACCTCGACGAGGAAGGCCAGGTCAAGGGCGTCGACCCGCGGATCGTCGGTGATGCGTTGGCGCAGCAGCTCCACCCGACCGACCAGCTCGTCGATACTCCGAGCCCCGATGCCGGCCAGGTGCCGGCGCACCTCCTCGGCGACGAACATGAAGTACGCGGCGACGCCCTCCGGTGTTCCGGAGAAGTTGGCCCTCAGGTGGGGCCGCTGGGTGGCGACGCCGGGCTTGCACGTGTCGCGGTGGCAGGCCCGCAGCATGATGCAGCCCTCGGCGATCATCGCGGCGGTGCCGAAGCTGTACTCGTCGGCGCCGAGAAGAGCGGCGATGACGACGTGACGGCCGGTCTTGAAGCCGCCGTCGACGCGGAGGCGCACCCGGCCGCGCAGGCCGTTGTCGACGAGAGCCCGCTGGGTGTCGGCGAGGCCGATCTCCCACGGCATGCCGGCGTGCTTGATCGACGACAGCGGGCTGGCTCCGGTGCCGCCGTTGCCTCCGGAGAGGTGGACGACGTCGGCGAGAGCCTTCACCACGCCCGCCGCGATCGTGCCCACGTTCTCGGTCGCCACCAGCTTCACCGAAACCTGGGCGGCGTTGACCTGCTTGAGGTCGTAGATGAGCTGGGCGAGGTCCTCGATGGAGTAGATGTCGTGGTGCGGGGGCGGGGAGATCAGCCCCACACCGGGCTGGGTGTGGCGCAGTCGGGCGATCTCGGCCGACACCTTGTGCCCCGGTAGCTGGCCACCTTCGCCCGGCTTGGACCCCTGGGCCATCTTGATCTGGATCTCGTCGGCGTGGGCCAGGTACTCGGGGGTGACGCCGAAGCGGCCCGACGCGACCTGCTTGATGCGCGAGTTCTTGTCGTCGCGCCCGAGGCCCCGGGTGTGGAAGCGGTACGGGTCCTCGCCGCCTTCGCCGCAGTTCGAGCGCCCACCGATCAGGTTCATGGCCTGGGCGAGTGTCTCGTGGGCCTCCTTCGACAGCGAGCCGTGCGACATGGCGCCGGTGGAGAACCGGTGGGCGATCTCGGTGGCGGGTTCGACCTCGTCGAGCGGGACCGGCGCGCCGAGCGACGTCCACTCGAGCAGGTCGTTCAGCTCCGTCGGCGGCCGCTCGGTCACCAGCTTCACGAACGCCGCGTAGTGGTCGTCGTCCTCGGCGGCGATCGCCCGCTGCAGGAGATGGGCGGCGGCCTGGTCGACCGCTTGCGGGCTCCGTTCGGAGATCTTGGGTGTGTCGAGCACGAGGGTGAGCTCGTTGAGGGCCTGGGTGACCTCCTTCGAATGGGCGTGGTACTCCCCGCCCTTGCGCACCCGGTAGTAGCCCGGCGACTCGAGGTCGGGCTCCGACTCGGGCGGGAAGGCGGCGGCGTGCAGGCTCAGTGCGTCCTGGCCGAGCGCGTCCCAGCCGATGCCGCCCACCGGGTTCGACGTGCGGGTGAAGCACAGGTCGACGACCTCGTCGGCCAGCCCGATCACCTCGAACAGCTGCGCCCCCCGGTAGGAGTCGACGGTCGACACACCCATCTTGGAGAGGATCTTGAGCACGCCGGCCTCGACTGCGGCCCGGTAACGCTCCTGGGCGTCGGAGCTCACGAGGTCTCCGGTGTCGGCCTCGTCGGTCTCGGCGGCCACGGTCTGCAGGGCCAACCGGGGACAGACGGCGTCGGCCCCGAAGCCGAGCAGAGCCGCCACCGAGTGGGTGTCCCGCGCATCGTCGGCGACCACGACGATGCTCGTGTCGGAGCGCCGACGGGTCGCGAGCAGGCGCTGGTGCACCGCGCCCACGGCGAGCAGCGACGGCACCGGCACCCGGTCCGGGGACGGGTCACCGGGATCGAGGACGAGGATGCCGACACCCTGATCGACCGCGTCCTCGGCGCGCGTGGCCAGCGCGCCGACGGCTTCTCGCAAGCCGCCCGGTCCGTCGGCCGCCTCGAAGCTCGCCGCCAGGATCTCGGTCGGGAAGGGGGAACCACCGGGGGCCGCGAGTGCCGCCACCGCCGAGGGATAGAGGAAGAACGACTCGAGAGCGAGGAGGCGGGTGGCCTCCGGTCCCTCCCAGAGCACCGGCGTGCGCGGGCCGAGGAGGGTGCGCAGGCTCATCACCAGCCGCTCGCGCAGGGGGTCGATCGGAGGGTTGGTCACCTGGGCGAAGCGCTGGCGGAGATAGTGGGCCACCGGACGGGCCCGCCCTGCCATCGGGGGCAGCGGTGAGTCGTCGCCCATGGCGAAGGTGGACTCGTAGGCGTCCGCAGCCATGGGCTTGATGACCATGGCCAGCTCCTCCTTCGTGTAGCCGTGGGCCGCTTGTCGGCGCACCAGGTCATCGGGGGTGGCATCCACCGGTTCGCCCGGTCCGATCTCGATCAGACCGTCGGCCGCCCATTCCGCGTAGGGCGCCCGGACCGAGAGCCACGCCTTGATCTTCTGGTTGCGCACCACGCCACCCTGAGGGTCGACGAGGAGCATGTGGCCCGGGCCGAGTCGGGCTCGGTCGACCTCTCCCCGCCCGGTGATGTCGACGGCTCCCATCTCCGAGGCGCACACCACCGTGCCGTCGTCGCTGCAGGCGTAGCGAAGGGGGCGTAGGCCGTTGCGGTCGAGGGTGGCGCCGACCCGCACGCCGTCGGTGAAGATCACCCCGGCTGGTCCGTCCCACGGCTCCATGAGTGCGGAGTGGTATTCGTAGAAGCCCCGCACCTCGGGGTCGAGGTCGCGGGTCTCTTCCCATGCCTCGGGCACCAGCATCGCCATGGCGTGGGAGAGGCTGCGGCCGCCTCGGAGCAGCAGCTCGGCGGCCTCGTCGAGGCGGCCCGAGTCGCTCCCCTCGGTGCCGAGCACCGGACGGAAGAGCTCCTCGGCGCCGAGACCCGCCTTCACCGTGCCCAGCTGGGCCCGCGCCCGCATTCGGTTCTCGTTGCCTTCGATGGTGTTGATCTCGCCGTTGTGGCACAGCATCCGGAACGGTTGGGCCCGTTCCCACGTGGGCAGGGTGTTGGTGCTGAAGCGCTGGTGGAAGATGGCGAGGTGGGCCTCGAACCGGTCGTCGGCCAGGTCGAGGTAGAACCCGGCCAGCGAGTCGGCCGCCGCCAGGCCCTTGTGAACGATCGTGCGGAACGAGCACGACACGACGTAGGCGTCGGCGACGGACGCCTCGATGCGGCGGCGCATCCGATAGGTCCGGCGCTCGAGCTCGTCGCCGACCGGGTCGCGGGGAAAGGTGGGCTCGGCAGGTTGATCGGCGGCGGTCCGGCCGATGCGGGCGAGCTCTCCGAGCAGCGCTGCGTCGGGTCGGAACAGGACTTGCACGATTCGCGGCTGGGTCCGCTCGGCGAGCTCACCGAGGACCGACGAGTCCGTGCGAGGGGTGCGCCACTCGACCACGTCGAGGTCCTCGGCGAGGGCGGCGGCCTCCACCGCCTCGGTCGGGTCCTCGCCGCGGACGAAGAGCATGGCAACGCCGACACCTTCGCCGTAGACAGCGGCGGGGATGGTGGTGAGCAGTCCACACCCGTCGGAGGTGCGGGCGTCGGCGGCCACGGCCCCGCGATGCTTGACGTTGGCCAGCCCCTCGAGGGCGGCGGTGACGATGCGGCGGGTCGATCGCCCGTGGGCATCGGCGACGAAGCCGATGCCACACGCGTCCAGCTCACGCATGGGGTACTCCGGGGCTCGGTGAGGCACGCAGAAGGTCGAACTGCCGCCACGACCGGGGGTCCATCGCCGTTGGTGGGCGAGGCACCGTTGCCCCAAGCATCCCTGGTCGGGCGTCGAACACCTTACCGCCGCAGGACCGTTCCAGACCTGGGATTTCTGTGCCCCAACTGGTGCGGCGCGGCGTTGCCGGCTGCCACACTCTGTCGATGGTCGACTCGGGACGGCCCCATCGGTTGAGTGCACGGCGGCGAGACGGCGCGACCGTCACGCCGCTCGAGCTCTTCTTCGACCTCGTGTTCGTCCTCGCCCTCACCCGCTGCAGCGCGCTCATGGGGAGCGAGCACCTGTGGCGCAACGTCGCCCAGGGCCTGCTCGTCCTCGGGGTGCTCTGGTGGGCGTGGGTGGGCTACGCCTGGCTCACGAGCGTCGTCGATCCCGACGAATGGCTGCCGCGGGTCGTGGTGTTCCTGGCGATGGCGGGGATGCTCGTGATGGCCCTCTGCGTTCCCCACGCCTTCGACGACCGGGCCTTCGCCCTCGCCCTCGCCGGCGCCTACGCGGTGGTGCGCATCGCCCACGTCTTCCTCTTCGCCATCGCCGCCGAGGACGACCCGATGCTCGCTCGTTCGGTCAGCGGTCTGGCCGTGGGCATGCTCCTCGGCGTCTCGCTGATCGCCGTGGCCGCCTTCTGCGACGGCTGGGTCCAGGGTGGGCTCTGGCTGCTGGCTCTCGTCATCGACATGGGCGTGCCATTCCTGTTCGGGTCCGAGGGCTGGCACCTCGAGCCCGCCCACTTCGCCGAGCGGCACGGGCTGATCGTGATCATCGCCCTCGGCGAGTCGATCGTGGCCCTCGGGGCGGGCACCACCGACGAGCTCGACGGTGGACTGATCGCCACCGCCGTGCTGGGGGTGCTGCTCGCCGCCGCCATGTGGTGGTCGTACTTCGACGTGGGCTCGGTGCTCGCCGCTCGTCGCCTCGTCGAGACCCCACCGGGCAAGGAGCAGAACGAGATGGCCCGTGACGGCTACTCGTTCCTGCACTTCCCGATCATCGCCGGCATCGTCCTCGTGGCCTTCGCGCTGCACCACGCACTGCTCCATGTGACCGAGCCGCTCGACTCGATCGCATCGGTGGTGCTCGGTGGCGGACTGGCGGTGTTCCTCCTGGGTCAGGTCGCCTTCAAGCGGCGAGTGGTCGGGACGTTGAGCCGACAGCGGCTCGTGGCAGCGGTGGTGGCGCTGGCGTCGATCCCGCTCCTGCGCTCCGTCGATGCCTGGGTCGGCGTCGTGGTGGCCGCCGTCGTGATGTGGGGTCTGATCGGCTACGAGGTGTGGCGCTACGGCGAGGCCCGTTCGGAGGCCCGCCGGTGGGAGTCGTCGCACTGACCTCGGCGTGACCGTTCGCTGGTCGCGGCCGCTCTAGCGTTGCGCCGTGGGATCGGTCCTGGACGACGGCGAGCAGGTCCACGTCCTCACGGTGGAGGAGTGGAGGGCCTGGCTGGCGGCCAACCACGAGCGGGTCGCGGGCGTGTGGTTCGTCCGGTGGCGCAGCTCGGCGTCCCGGGCGGGGGTGCCGTACCCCGAGGCGGTCGAGGAGGCGTTGTGCGTCGGGTGGATCGACGGGCCCACCCGGACGCTCGACGACGAGCGGTCGGTGATCTGGTTCTCACCGCGGAGGGCCGGGAGCGGCTGGGCCGCGTCCAACCGGGAGCGGGCCGATCGCCTCGAGCGTGAGGGCCGGATGACCGACGCCGGTCGCGCCGCGATCGAGCGGGCCAAGGCCGACGGCTCGTGGTCGATCCTCGAGTCGGTCGAGCGATTGGAGCTGCCCGAGGAGCTCGTCGCCGCCCTGGCGGCCCGTCCGCCGTCGCGGGAGGTGTGGGACGCGGCTCCGCCGTCGTCGCGCCGTCTGGCCCTGCAGGGCATCGTGTTCGCCAAGCGGGCCGAAACGAAAGCGAAGCGGATCACCGCGATCGTCGAGCGCTGCGCAGCAGGGCAGCGCCCGGCGTGACCGGTCCCGCTCCGGTCGGTCCGCCGGAGCTCGATACCGTTGATCCCGTGACCAGACCGACAGCCGAGCAGCCCCGGATGCCCGACTACGGCGTCGGCGCATCCGGCTGGTCCCCGTTGCCCTGGGGGTGGGCCGCCGAGCGCCTCGGGCCCACCCGCAACTACTGGGTGGTCACGGCGTCGGCGGCTGGAAGGCCGCACTCGCTGCCCGTGTGGGGCGTGTGGCACGACCCCGACCTCCGGTTCATGTTCTCGTGCGGCCCGACCTCGCGGAAGGCTCGGGACCTGTCCGAGAACCACCAGGTGGCGTTCACGGTCGACGACACCGTCGAGTGCGTGTCGGTCGAAGGCCGGGCCCGGGTCCTCGGTGCGACCGACCCGGTGGCCGACCGGTGGGTCGAGCGCTACCTCGAGAAGTACCGCCCGATCTCCGCCGACCTCTCGGCCGACTTCATCCGGGCCAACCTCATCGTCGAGGTCGAGCCCGACCGGGCCTTCGGCGTCATCGAGCGCGAGGACGAGTTCTCGACTCGGGCGACGCGCTGGGCCTTCTGAGCAGCGCCGTCCGAGGACCTCCGCGCCACCTGTCGGACTTCCACAGAACTGGCCGGTCACTAGCCGGTTTCGGCGCGTGCGTGAGGCGCTCGACGGTTCCCACACCATGGGCTGAACCGGGCCGGTCGGGAGATCCCTCGTCTGGGAGAATGTGCGGGTGCCGTTCTTCGAGCCGATGCCGCCGCCACCGCCGCCGCCCGAGGTCCAGGAGTCGACCTGGGCGCCCCCGTTGTGGGACCGGCCGTCGGAGGCCGATCTCGGCGTCGCCGTCGGTCTGACCGTGCTGCTCGCTCGCACCGAGGTGTACGCGCTCGCGCTCGACGACGTGCACGCCCACCGCAACGGCTTCGGCTTCTCGCTCGTTGTGAGGCGCAATCCGATGGTGCCCGAGGATCCGACCTCGCACGGCCATCCCATGTGGATGTACGACCGCGGCGCACGCATCGGCCTGGAGTTCTCCGACGGCACGAAGGTGACCAGCGAGAGCCCGGCGTGGGGCGGCCGTGGAGGGCGAGCGAGCCGCATGGTCACGCTGTCGTTGGCGGCGACTCCGGGGACGACGGTCGGTCCGTGGGGCCCGGTCGACGCCGACGGCATCCCGGTGCAGCCGGTCCTGATCCCCCGAGGGGGCGGTGGCGGTGGCCGTGAGGGCTTCACCTTCGGATACTGGTGCTATCCACTGCCACCGGCCGGGCCGATCACGGTCCACGCCGACTGGCCCGACGAGGACATCGACGAGGTGTCGGTCAGCATCGACGCCGACCTCATCCGGGAGGCGGCCTCCCGCACCACGACGCTGTGGGAGCACCACGGCTGATCCGGACCATAAGCCGTCGCCGGTGTCGGGCTATCGGTTGCGGGCCTTCGCCGCTCCGAGGATGTCCTCGTCCTGGTCGGGGTCCCAACGGTCGAACGAGACGACGTCGGCCACGGCGCGGCGGCGCACCGGACCGTGGTTGCCCCGAGGCCACCCGACCACCACGTGGCCGGCGAGGAGCCAGTCATCGGGAACGCCGACCGCTTCGCGCAGGAGCTGCTCGCCGCCGTAGGACGCCCAGCTGGTCAGGCATGCACCGAGGCCCTGGGCCCGGGCGGCGAGCAGGAAGTTCTGCATGGCGGGGTAGATCGAGCCGCCGAGGAGGATCTCCGACGCCGTCTCGTAGTTCTTGGTGGTGAACAGCACCGTCGTGCGCTCGCCGGCTCGGTCGTGGAGCTCGTAGGTCGCCCGGTTGTTGCGGGCCCGGCGGCTCGTGTCGTCGTCGGCCGGTCGTGACATCCCGTAGACGGGTTCGATCACGGCCAGCGCTTGCCGAGCCGCCTCGGCGACGACAGCCCGTTGCTCGGGCGAGCGCAGCACGACGAATCGCCACGCCTGGGCGTTGGCGCCGTTCGGTGCCCAGGTCGCCGCCTCGAGGCACCGGTCGAGCGTGGCCTGGTCGACCGGCTCATCGGTGAAGCGCCGGATCGTCCGGGTGGTCGACAGGACCTCCCAGACGTCGTTCGTCGGTTTCCGCATGGCTACCCCCGCCTGTCAGTCTGCCGCGTGGCTGGAGGCAGGGGAGGGTGGCTCAGCTCCCGCTGCCGTAGGGACGGGTGAGGATCTCGAGGAAGTGGCCGTCGAGGTTGCGGAAGTACACACCTCGACCGCCGTCGTTGCGGTTGATCTCGCCAGGGCGGCTGGTCGCCGGATCGGCCCAGTGCTCGAGACCTCGGTCGGTGATGCGGCCGTAGATCGCGGTGAACTCGTCCTCGGTGACGAGGAAGGCGTAGTGCTGCCTTGTCACGGCCTCGTCGCCGACGGTGTCGAAGTCGAGGCCCACGCCGTTGGCCGTGTCGACCTGCCAGAAGGGGCCGAAGCGCTGCGGCGGTGGCAGCTCGAACAGCTCGGTGAGCCAACGGGCGGCCGCCTCGCCGTCGGCGGCGGAGACGATGGTGTGGTTCAGCTGGATCGTCACCGCTCCAGTCTGCCGGGCCCACCTCGAGGAGCGACGGCTGCGCTGCGGCTGGGTCGGCCGGCCTCGCGGGACGGGGCTACAGGTCGGGCCAGGCCCGCTTCTGGCGTCGCCGGCCGGGGCGGCGGTCGCCGAGGGCCCAGGTGCGGCGCCAGGCGCCGGAGTCGGGCCCCTGGAGCGAGGGCGTCTCGCCGGCGGCGGCACGACGCCGGGCCTGCCACCAGTCGGAGCTGGACTCGTCGGCCAGCTCGGCGACCGAGGCCTCGATGCGAGCGGCCAGGCGCCGGGAGTCCTCGTCCTCGCCCGGCACCAGCGGCGTGCCGAACGTGACCCTCGTCGGGGTGGCGCGGGGGACGTTCTTGCCCTTGCGGAGGATCCGCCCGGTGCCCTCGACGTGGATCGGCACGATGGGAACTCCGCACTTCAGCGCCAGGTAGGCGGCGCCACCGCGGAACTCGTGGCCCCAGCCGTCGGGGGAACGCCCGCCCTCGGGGAAGATCAACAGGCTCCAGCCGTCGCGGAGCAGCTCGCTGGCCTTCTCGGCCGAGTTGCGGGCGACCTTCTGGCGCTCGATGGGGATGGCACCGATCACCAGCGCCGACAGGGTGGAGGTGACCCGGTTGGTGAAGAAGTAGTCGGCCCCGGCGGCGATGAAGAGGTGGTGGCGCCATGGCTCGGGGAGGGAGGACAGCAGCAGCGGCGTGTCGACGTGGCTGTGGTGGTTGGCGGCGAAGATCACCGGACCATCGAGGTCGTCGAGACGATCGAGGCCGTTGATCGTGGGAGACGCCAGCATCTCCATCGCCGGGCGCACGACGCCCTCGACGAGCAGCACCCGGGCGGTGCGGGCCGGGTAGGTGCGGGCCCAGTCGGTGTCGTAGCTCGCCCCGTACTTCTCGACCGCCGGCAGCGGCTCGACGCCACCCGGCACGGTCGGCGAGCGCAACGTCGAGGGCACGACCCGGCGCACCACGGCGGCGGCGCCGGCCTTGCCGGCCGACGTTGCGACAGCGCGGTTGATCGGCAGCCGCTTGAGCAGCTCGGTGGCCTGCTTGGGGGTGACGGGGATGCGGCTCATGGCGTCGGGGTCGGCTCGGCTCGTGGACTCAGGAGACGTCGGCCATCAGGATCGGCGGGTTGTGCAGGTGGGTGATCGATGCGTCGCGGCCGACCACGTCGCTGGCCATCTCCAGCGCATCCTGCAGGGTCGATGCCGGCTTGAAGCCCAGCCGGCGCACCGCCCGCACGTCGCCGCCGACCACGATCACCTGGCCCAGGTGCTGCATGGCGTGGGCGCACCAGTACCACATGTAGAAGGGGTGGACACCGTGGTAGGCGTAGCTGGTGCGGTAGAGGTGGCGGTACCACTCGTCCTCGGCGAAGGACTTCTCGAACTCGGCCTCCACCCGGATCGGATCGGTGGTCTCCGAGAGAACCTGCTCGAAGAAGTCGATGTAGCTGGGGTGGTGCACCGGGTGGAACTCCCACGGGGTCGGGTGGCTCATGATGAGCACGCCGCCCTCGCGCACCGGAGGCTTGCCCCGGTAGAGGTTGAAGAAGTACCCGAGACCGAGGCAGGCGACCAGGATCGGGTTGAGGATCGAGTTCACGTTGTAGGGCCCGATGTAGGGGAGGCCCATCGTGAGGATGTCGGTCTGGCCCTCGACCGCCACCAGGTGCTGGGCGTAGACGTTCCCGGTCGTCACCTCGTGCACGGCCTCGACCTCGCCGGCCTGCACCGATGTCATGGCGTGCGGCGCCTTCCATCCCTGGAAGATCGACCGGCGGGTGCGCTGGGGCATGCGGTCGAGCCCGGCCTTCATGCCGGTGAAGGCGATGCGATCGCGGACGTTCCACTCCCACTCGCGCTTCTGCAGCACGCTCATCGGCCCTTCGGTGCCGAAGACGTTGTTGTTCATGGTGGTCTCGATCTGGAAGACCTTGACCCCGGCGTCCTTGAGCACCTTGCCCATGCGCCAGTTCGACGAGTGCAGCTCCGACGCGTGCTGGTCCATGAAGCTCTTGGAGTGCTGCATGGTGTGCACGTTGTGGTGGTGGCGGAGGCTGCGGTAGCTGGCCAGCCCGGTGGCGGTCGACTTCCAGCCGCCGTCCATCGACACCAGGTTGATGTTGACGTAGACGATCAGGTCGCTGTCGGCGGCCCGCTTGTTGATCTCGACCTCTTCGCCCTTGTCGGTGCTGCCGATGAACGAGAGGTTGTCGGGATCCTCGGCGTCGTGGTTCACGAGCCGACCGTCGGGGGCGAAGGCGTCGTAGACGCGGTCACCGACGGCGTGGCGCAGCTCGGCCTCGGTCATGCGCCGGTGCAGCGCCAGCGCGGCGATCAGCATCACGTCGTCGACCCCGGCCTCGGCGGCCACGTCGAGCACCGCCTCGATGACCCGCTGGCGGATGTCGGGCCGCTTCATCGGGGGGAGCGGCAGCGAGATGTCGTCGAAGGCGATGGTGAGCTTCATGCCCGGCGTCAGCAGCGCCCGCAGGGGCTCGCTGTCGCCGAGCGGGTTGTCGAGGGCGTCGCGGATCGCCTGGGCCGGGTTCTTCAGCGGCTCGAGCGGCTCGGCCGGGTAGATCACCCGGCTGCGCCCGGCGGGGAGTCGCTCGAGGCGGAAGCCCTCGCCGTGGTGGAAGAGGATCGGCGGCGTCGATCGGTCGACGTCGAGCACGAAGCCTGGTCTAGGCACGGTTCCGTTCCTTCTCGTTGCGGAGGTCGAAGGCGACGCGCACCGCGCCACGGGCGCCGGCATGGGCGGCGTGGGCGATGGCCTCTTCGTAGCGGGAAAGGGGGTAGGTGGCGCTCACCAGCCGGCCGAGGTCGGCGGCGGCCACCAGCTCGAAGGCGAGATCGAAGGTGCGGCGCCGGTCGCCGTTGGGCAAGGTCTCGGTGCCGTAGGCGTAGGCGCCCGACAGGGTGATCTCCCGCTGCCAGAGGCCGGTGAGGTCGACGTGCACGTGGCCGGGCATGCCGACCATCGTGATGCGCCCCTTGGGTCGTACGACGCCGAGGGCCTGGTCGAGGGAGGCCCCGCTGCCGACGCAGTCGATGACGTGGTCGGCGCCTCCGGTGAGGCGGACGATGTCGCCGTCGCCGAGGGCCATGGATCCGGTGGCCCGACGCACGGCCCGGGCGATCTCGCCCGGCTCGATCACGCTGTCGGCGCCGAGGGCCTTGGCGAGGGAGCGCTGGTGGGGGTGCTTGGCCACGGCGAGGATCGTGCAGTCGCGGCCATAGCGGCGCAGGGCGGCGATGGTGAGCAGGCCCAAGGCGCCGGAGCCGAGCACGACGACCAGCTCGCCGGCGTCGACCTGGGCGGCCAGCGCACCGTGCACCGCGCAGGCGGTGGGCTCGACGATCACCGCCGACTCGTCGGTCCAGCCGTCGGGCACGGCGTGGAGCTGGCTGGTGTGGGCGACCATGCGCGTCGACCAGCCGCCGCCGGTGTCGCAGCAGAAGCCGCTCTGCAGGCCCGGTTCGATGCGCCCGAAGGCGATGTGCTCGCAGTTGCCGAGATCGCCGCGGGTGCAGGCGTCGCACGCCGGGGAGATCCCTCGGGTGACGCAGCCCAGCACCGGCTCGAGGACGACCCGACCGGCGGGCACCCCGTCGACCGTGTCGGCGAGGTCGGCGACGACCTCGTGGCCGGGCACGAACGGGAACGACACGATCGGCTCGAAGTAGCGGGAGCTGTGTCCGTCGATGGTCGACAGGTCCGAGCCGCAGATGCCCGACAGGCGGGGGAGGACCTCGACCCACCCTGGCCCGGGCAGTGGGAGCGGATCGATCGAGCGCAGCCGCAGCGGACCGACCTTGGCGCCGGCGCCGCCGGAGAGGCGCCCGGCGACCATGGCAGCGCCGAAGCGGGGGATGTTGCGCTCGAAGCGCAGTGCTTTCACGCCACACCGCCCGGTACGAGGGGGTTGGCGAGGCCGCCCGAGCGACCCCGGCGCGGCCCGATGGGCACGAGCGTGCGAGGGCTGCCGGGGGCCTTGGAGAAGTTCTCGACCAGCCATCCGCGCTTGCGGGCGAGGGCGGCGAGGCGGGTCTCGGGGTTCACGGCCACGGGGAATCCGACCGCTTCGAGCATCGGGAGGTCCGAGGTCGAGTCGGCGTAGGCGACCGCCTCGCGCAGGTCGATGCCGTGGGCCTCGGCGTAGTCCATGAGCGCCTGGGCCCTGCTCTCACCGGTGGGGGGGACGTTGAGGAGCTCACCGTTGTAGGCGCCTCGGGAGACGCCCATCTCGGCGGCGACGATGTCGTCGAAGAGCGGTTCGAGGGGCTTCACGACGAAGTCGAGGGCGCCGGTGATCAGGACCGTGCGATGGCCGGCGGCGCGGTGCTCGCGTACCCGGCGGATGGCGGCGGGGAACGACTTGCCCAGGATCAGATGGCTGAACATCTCCGCCGAGTCCTCGGCGATCTGCTCGACCGGGGCGCCGTCGTAGCGGCGGTAGAAGAGGCGCAGGAAGTCGCTGCGATCCTTGCGATCGAGCTTCAGCAGCGACGGCCCCTCGGCGAGGATCTGGGCCACGAAGCGGAGGCGCTCGTCGTTGGGAAGGCGCCGGGTGGCGAGGAACGCGTAGCTCGCCACGACGTTCGAGGCGATGAGCGTGTTCTCGAGGTCGAAAGCGGCGAGCTGACGTTCCGGCGCCAGGACCTGCTTGCGCAGCCGCTCCGGGCGGGACGGTCCGATCTTGCCGCCGGGGGTGGTGCGTACCCGGGCCTGCTGTACGACCGAGGGCAGGAATATCTCGGTGGTGAAGTGGTCCCAGTCGACGACGCGCGGGTCGAAGCAGAAGTCGCGCTGGTCGTCGGAGGTCTGCGCCTCCCAGAGGGAGAGGAGCCGGTCGAGGCCGTACACCGCTTCGCACTCGGCGTAGGCGCCGTAGAGCTCGACGTAGCCGAGGGCCTGTTCGGCCTCCTCGCGCTTGGCCTCGATCGAGGCACCCCATTCGGCCTGCTTGCCCCGCAGGGGCAGGGTGCCGAGGACGGTCTCGGCCCGGGTGAGGACCTTGCGGGCCCGCTGGAGCTGTCCCTGCACCCGCCCGCGGCCGGGGAACGACCACTTGGGCACCACGATGGGCTGGCCCTTGGCGTCGTACAACGGGTGCTCGAGGAACCAGCCGCTCACCAGGTCGACCAGACGGCGGTACCGGAGCGGGTTCTGGGAGCCGGAGGCGACCTGCACGACCTCGGGCCGCGGCTCGGGACCCTTGGCGGCGACGGCGATGATGGCGGCGCTGACCAGGTCGACGGGGATGACGTCGACGATGCCCTCGGGGACGCCGGGGAACTCCTTGAGCAGGCCGCGGGCGTAGCTGATGATGACCGGGTCGGCCATGCGGAAGCCGCGGATCCAGCCCGGCCGGGGCTCGGCGAGGGCGGTTTCGATGATCGAGGGACGCACGATGCTCACCGGCACGTCGCCACGGTTCTCGATCAGCGCCCGCTCGCCGAGGGCCTTGGTGTAGGCGTAGGCGTCGGGCCAACCGAGCGATGCCGCCCGGGCCCGCCCGGCCTCCACCATGCGATCGGACACCCATCGGCGGCGCAGCTGCTCGGTCTTCTCGGCGAGGAGCGGAATGCCGGCGGCGCCGAGCTCGCGGCGAGCCTTCTCCCGGAATCCCCGCAGCCGTTCGGGCGTGCGGCTCACGGCTTCGGCATCGCGGCGGCCTCGGCGGGCGCCCTCGACCTCGCCCCGCCAGTCGACGTCGACGAAGAACGGGCTCTCGTCGACGAGCTGCTCGGGGGCCGACCCCCGCCGGTTGCCGGCGACGTAGCAGGTGGAGACAGCCACCAGGTGCGGGGTGATGGCGAGCTCGGTGCAGAGCTGGGCGATGCGGGTCGGGCCGAGCAGGTTGACCTCGACCGCGGAGTCGAGCGGCGAGTCGAAGCTGACCGTGGCGGCGGAGTGGATGATCGTGTCGCACGAGGCGAGCACGGTACGCCCGGCCTCGTCGAGCCCGAGGCCGTCGCGGCTGACGTCGCCGGCGACCGCGGTGATTCGCCGGGCAACCATATCGTCGAACCCGTCCTTGCCGAGCTCGGCGCGGAGGCGGTCGAAAGCGTCGTTCTTCAGGATCTCGCGGGCGACGCGCTGCTCGACGCTCGAGCGCTTGCCGGGGCGGACCAACAGGACGATCTCGCACTCCGGCACGGAGCGCAGCAGCCGCTCGAGCAGGTTGGTGCCGAGGAACCCGGTGGTGCCGGTGATGAACAGGCGCTTGCCGGCGAGTGACTCACGGATCACGGCAGATTGTCTACCACTTGGTAAGTGAACCGTCTAGCATCACGACCGTGGCTGCCAACGCCCTGCGACCGGAGGACGTCGACGACGGTAGTGCCGTCCCTCTCGCGGGGCGGGGAGCCACGAGGCGCAACGGCGGGAGCGGTATCCGAGCGGCGAAGGCCCGGGCGACCGACGAGCGCATCCTTGCCGCCGCCATGCAGTCGTTCGGCACCAAGGGATTCGAGGCCACGTCTCTCGACCAGCTGGCCGGCGAGCTCGGTGTCACGAAGCAGACGATCCTCTACCACCACTCATCGAAGGCCGAGCTGCTCGACGCCGTCATCGACCGCGCCAGCGTCGATCTCACCGAGACCTTCCACGCTGCCCTCTCGGGCGCCGGCCGGGGCTGGGACCGCATCGACGCCCTCGTCCGCTCGGTGTTCCGGTTGGCGATCCGTCGTCCCGAGCTGCTGGGCCTGGTGCGCGAGGTGAGCCGACTGGGCGCGCCCGCCTCGACGCGGGTGGCCCACAATCTCGAGCCCCTCGTGCAGCGAGCCCAGGCGTTCCTCGCGGCCGAGATGGACGCCGGCCGGATGCGCCGCAGCGATCCCGCCCTGGTGCTGGTGTCGGCCTACTCGACCGTGGTGGGAGTGGCCACCGAAGTCGAGGTGCTGCGGGCGGTCGGCATCGAGCCGACCCTGCGCACCACGGTGGTGCGCCGCCGTGAGCTGCTCGCCTTCCTCCACGCCGCACTCGTCGTCTGATCCCGAAGATGGCTCAATGCGTATCGATATCCGGTACGCATCGAGCCACCCTGGGTGGAGGGGCGGGGCGGTCAGGCGGGAGTCAGGGGGAGGGAAGTGCGGCGGGCACGTCGACCCGGACCGCCTCGATGCGGCCGCTGCGGTCACGCACCGTGCGGGTGGGGTTCGACGTGCCCGACGTGCAGACGTAGAGCGTCCGGCCGTCACTGCCACCGAGGGCGCAGGAGAACGCGCCGCGGTCGCCGGTGGAGATCCACCCGACCGTGCCGATCCCGGGCTTCACTCGCATGAGCCCCTTGAGCACGGGGTCGGCGACCCACACCGCCCCGTCGGCGTCGAGGGTGACGCTGCTCGGGAAGTTGGGACGCAGATCGGCCCACAGGCGAGGCCGGGCGGCGGAGCCGTCGGGCAGCACGTCGTAGGCCGAGAGGCGCTGCCCGTAGGTCTCAGACACCACGAGGGCGCGGCCGTCGGCCGTGTCGACCACGATGGCTCCGTTCGGGAACAGCAGCCGGTCGATCACCACCCAGGCCTCGCCGTCGGGCTCCACGCACACCATCGGACCGCCGGCGGGCTCGTCACCCGCTTCGACGTCGTGCCCGAACCCACCGACGTAGGCCCGCCCGTCGCGGTCGACGACGAGGTCGTTCCACGGGTGAGGCGAGAAGCGCGACAGGTCGCAGACCGTCGTGAGGGTGGCACCGTCGAGGCGCAGCAGCGCGCGTCCCCGCTCGGAGACCACCAGGAGGCGGCCGTCGGGCAGCCAGTCGATGCCGCCGGGGCGGCCTTCGACCGAGACGACCGGCTCGGCCTGTCCGCTCTCGGACATGGCCCACACCCGTCCGTCGTGAGCGTCGGAGAACCACAGCCGCCCGTCGTGCCAGCGCGCGCACTTCGGGAACGCGAGCTGGTCCAGGATCGTCGTCGCCCCCGCCGAGCCGCTCGTCATCGCCGCCGCCGCACCTGCTCGTGGCGTTCGAGGGCCAGGCCCACCAGCTCGTCGATGAGCGCCCGGTAGGGGAGGCCGGTGGCCTGCCAGAGGGAGGGGTACATCGAGATCGGGGTGAACCCGGGGATCGTGTTGAGCTCGTTGAGCAACAGGCCCCGAGCACCCTCCTCGTAGAGGAAGTCGACTCGGGCCATGCCCTCGGCCCGGTAGGTGCGGAACACCCGGCAGGCGAGCTCCCGCGCTTCGTCGGCGACGTCGGTGGGGAGGGGTGCGGGCACCCGCAGATCGGCCACGCCGTCGGCGTACTTGTCCTCGTAGTCGTAGAACTCGGCCCCGGGGACGATCTCACCGGGCACCGATGCTCTCGGAGAGGTGGTGTGGCCGAGCACCGCGACCTCGATCTCGCGGGCGACGACGCCTTCCTCGACGACGAGCCACTCGTCGTGCGCGAGTGCGGCGACGAGACCGGCGCGCAGGGCCGCTTCGTCCTTGGCCTTCGAGACCCCGATGGAGGAGCCCATGTTCGCCGGCTTCACGAACATCGGGAACCCGAGTGCGTCGATCAGATCGGCGACGACGAGTGTGTCGAGGGCCTCCGGGGACAGGTCGCCGGTGTCGTCACCGACCAGGTCGGACCGGTGCAGGCCCCGCCAGTTCACCTGGGCGAAGCCGCTGGCGTCGGCGAGGTGCTTGGCCGCGATCTTGTCCATCGAGATAGCCGAGCCGAGCACGCCGGAGCCGACGTAGGGCACGCCCGCCACCTCGAGCAGGCCCTGTACGGTGCCGTCCTCGCCCATGGGGCCGTGCAGCAACGGGAGCACGACCACCGGGCCGGCGGCCGGCGCGACGGTGGCCAGCGGGTTGAGAGTCGTGCCCTCCACGGCGAGGGATTCGGGCAGTGCCTCGACGCCGGCGGCGAGCGCTTCGATGGCGGCCTCGGCCCGCACCCACTCGCCGGTGCGGGTTATCCCGACCGGGAGGATGTCGTAGCGGTCGGGGTCGGCGGCGGCGAGGACGTGGCGGGCGGTCACCCGGGACACGTCGTGCTCAGCCGACTGACCGCCGAAGAGCACCACCAGCCGGATCCGCCCGCGCTCGCCGGTGACGACCGGCGCAGGGGAGGGCGGGGTGACGGGGGACTCGGCCATCGCCAGCGACGGTAGTCGTCGGCGTTCGTCCCCTCGGGCCAGGAGGGGCACTCGGGCCGGGCCCGGAGGTGGAGGCGGTGGCCGGTACGGTGGCGGCCGTGCAGTTCCTCGCCTCCGAGATCGCCGCCGCCGTGGGCGGCACCCTCGTAGGTCCCGATGTCGAGGTCGCAGGTGCCGCCATCGACTCCCGGCTCGTGCAGGCCGGCCAGCTCTTCGTGGCGGTGATCGCCGAGCGTGACGGGCACGACTTCATCGAGGCCTCGGCCGCCTCGGGTGCGGTCGCGGCGTTGACCTCGCGCCCGGTCGAGGCCCGGCTCAGCTCGATCGTGGTGCCTGACACAGTGGCCGCGCTCAGTCGGCTCGGGGCGCTCGCCCGCCAGCGGCTGACCGGCCCGGTGGTGGGCATCACCGGTTCGGTGGGCAAGACCTCGACCAAGGACCTGGCCGCGACCGTCCTCGGTGAGCGTCACGTCGTGGCGGCGAGCGAGAAGAGCTTCAACAACGAGCTCGGCGTGCCGTTGACCCTGGTGAACGCCCCGGCGGACACCGAGGTGGCCGTGGTCGAGATGGGTTCGCGCGGGATCGGCCACGTCGCCTGGCTGTGTGAGATGGCCCAGCCGACCATCGCCGTGGTCACCGCTGTCGACATCGTCCACACCGAGTCGATGGGCGATCTCGACACCGTCGCCAGGGCCAAGGGTGAGCTGGTGGAGTCGCTGCCCTCCAGCGGGATCGCCGTGCTCAACGGAGACGACGAGCGGGTCGCGGCCATGGCCGGGCGCACCACGGCGTGGGCGGTCCGCTACGGCTTCGAAGCGGGCGACGTCCGCGCTGTCGACGTCGAGCTCGGCCCCGACCTCCGGGCCCGGTTCCGGCTCGAGTCGGCGTGGGGGAGCGCCGAGGTCCACCTCGGTGTGCGCGGACTGCACCAGGTCGGCAACGCCCTCGCCGCCGCTGCGGTCGCCCTGGTGTGCGAGATGCCGGTGGACGAGGTGGCTGCTGGGTTGGAGCTCGGCGCCCTGTCACCGTGGCGGATGGACCTGCAGACCTCTCCGAGCGGCACCCGCGTGCTCAACGACGCCTACAACGCGGGCCCGACCTCGATGGAGGCGGCCCTGCGCGCTCTGGCCCACCTCGACGCCGCCCGTCATCACGCCGTGCTCGGGCCCATGGCCGAGCTGGGCGAGCACGGTCCGGTCGCTCACCGCCGCATCGCCGCCCTGGCCGGCGAGCTGGGCGTGCAGCTCGTGGTCGTCGGTACCGACGAGTACGGGGTGGAGCCGGTTGCCGGTGTCGACGCCGCGCTGGTCGCGCTCGGCGAACTCGGCTCCGACGACGCCGTGTTGGTCAAGGGCAGTCGGGTCGCCGGCCTCGAACGGGTCGCGGACAAGCTGCTCGGCTGACGTCCATTCGTTGCATGAGCTCCAGAGCGAGAAGAAGCCGCCACTCCCTCACACCCGCCCTCAGGCGGCCGAACCCGGTGGCGTTCCGGTGCCGCCGGTGTGCGGCTCGCGGTGCGCATCCAGAAGGTTCGCTCGTGGCGGGGAGGGAGTGGCGGCGAGACCGGATCCCCTCTCTATGACATCTGTGACTCTCCGCTCGTGCCGGCGGCGAGTCAAGGGGCAGTTCGCGTGGCTACGCCACCCGGCGGTGGATCGACTGCATCGAGGCCCATGGCACGTCGGTGTAGGTGTCGGCGACGCGTTCGTCGACGAAGCGCACCCAACCTGGATCGGCCATCAGGGCGGCCTGCGCCGCCTCCAGTGACTCCATGCCCGGGTAACCGGTGAACCAACTGACGGTTCCGTACTGGCCGGTCTCGTGGATCGTCATCATCGACTGGGCACCCGTGATCTCCTCGGCCCGGCGGGCCAGCTCGACCCCGGCGGCGATCCCTCGCTCGAGGCGACCGGGCTGGCAGACCGTGGTGATGGTCGTGGTGTATTCGGGTGGCGCGGCGTGCATGTCGAGCTCGCCATGGACGATGGACTGCAGCGTGTCGATCGGCGTCCCCTGGAGGAACCCGGCGGAGCGGTCCTGTTCGGCGACGAAGAAGTCGTCGACCAGCAACTTGTCCATCGCGGTGTCGAGGGTGGCCAGGTCGGGGACGGCGGTGCCCCAGTCGAGGGCCCCGACCTCGGCCGACATGATCTGGGCGTAGAGGCTGACGTGCAGGCCGGTGACCTGGTTGATGCGGTCGGTGATCTCGGTGGCCCACATCCTGGCGGCACGGGTCTGTCCGAGGGCCAGGCGGGCGTGACGAGCGAAGACGTACATGGCTTCTTCCCCTCTCGGGGCAGCCGGTACGGGCGATCAGCCGCCCTCGTCCGACTGTGCGCCTCGGGCCGGAACCGGTCAACCGGACCCTGGAGCGCGGCGAGGAGGCGGGTGGAGGTGGATCAGGTACCGGTGAAGTCGACGTCGACGCCGTCGACGGCGTTGGGGTGCTTCTCGATCCACGACCGGGCGTAGGGGCACAGCGGCACGACCGTGAGCTCCTCGGTGCGGGCATCGGCGACGGCGGCGGCCAGGAGCTTGCCGCCGATGCCGTTGCCCTCGAGCGCCTTCGGTACTCCCGTGTGGACCAGGACCATCCGCTTGCCCCGACGGCGGTACTCGAGCACGGCGACGCCCTCGTCGCGGACGATCTCGTACCGGTCCAGCTCAGTGTTGTTCACGACCACGTCGACGATCTCGGCCACCCAGCGTTTCTAGCGTCCCCGCGACCCGGTTCCGTACACGGCGCTCTGGACACCGTCCCGAACGGGTGGACTCATGATCAGTTCCACATGTCGATGGTCACGACCGTGCCGTCGGTCGGGTCCATCACCGTGTCGATGTTGTCCCGCAGGTACTCGGGGGTGACATTGCCCTCGTCGAAGGTGATGCCCTGGGTCTCGACGTACATGACCCGCATGGCGAGCTTGCCGCCGCAGACGATGGTCTCGCCGTTCAGTGGGCACGACTCGTGGGCCAGGTAGGCGACGGCGGGCGACACGTACTCGGGCAGCATCTGGTCGAAGAACTCGTTGCGGTAGTTCTCGATCGGCGAGTCGTAGACGAAGGAGAGGACCTCGGGTGTCGACATCCGGGTGTTGCCGCGTGGTGCCACCGCGTTGACCCGCAGGCCGTGCTGGCGGCCGTTCAGTGCGAGAGCCTTGGTGAAGGAGTTCACCGCGCCCTTGGCGCCGGCGTAGTCGGGGCTCTTGGGGATGTGGCCGATGATCGCCTCGGACGAGGTGTTCACGACGGAGCCGTGCTCGGCCTGCTTCAGGTGCGGCCAGGCGGCCTTGGTCACCCACACGGTGCCGAGGTAGTGCATGTCGACCATGCGCCGGTACTGGTCGTTGTCGGTGTCCTCCATCCAGTTGCCGGCGTAGATGCCGGCGTTGTTGACCACCACGTCGAGGCCGCCGTAGGCGTCGACGGCGGTCTGGACGATCCCCGCCGCTTCCTTCTCGTCGGCCACGTTGGCGAACAGGCCGATGGCCTCGCCGCCGTTGTCGTTGATCTCCTTGGTGATCGCCTCGACGATCGAGGGATCCGAACCGAGGCCGTTCATCTCGACGCCGTAGTCGGCGAGCACGAGCCGGGCCCCGCGCTTGGCCAGCAGTCGGGCGTGCTCCCGGCCGAAGCCGCGGCCCGCGCCGGTCACGATCACGGACTTGCCGTCGAACCGCATCTCACTCATGTGCGTGAACCCCCATTGAGTCGAAAACCTCAACGAACCTAACCGCGCCGTCGTCGAGCGTGTCCAGTTGCCGACCTCGTCGCGTCAGCGCTGCTCGACCTCGGCTGTGACCGTCGCTCGAACCAGTTGGTCGTCTGGGGCGCCGGGGAGGGCCTTGGCGAACAGGTGGGGGACCCGGCGAGCCAGGCGCACGGTGACGGTGGCGTCGTCGTCGATGGTGATCGAGGGCGGCTCGGCCAGGTCGTCGAGGATGCCCTTGGCGGCGAGAGCCTCGCCGACCGCGGCACGAACTCGCTCAGAATCGAGGTGGTAGCCGTTGCCGGCGCGCAGGGCCGCCTCGTCGAGGCCGATGGTCACGGCATCGTTGGCGGCGTCGCCGGCGGCGGCCACGAGCTCCCGCTGACCCACGCGGACGATCGAGAGGTCGACGGCGATGGCTCCGAGCACCATGACGATGAGCACGGCAGCGGGCATGAGCATGAGGACGCTCCCGCGATCGCTCCCGGTGCGGCGCTGGCGGGGGCGGGGAGAGGTCGGAGGATCGGTCAGCACGTGGCTGCTCCGGTGAGTCCGCTGCGGTACGGATCGACCACCTCGCTCTGGCTGGCGGCCACGTCGAAGGCGTGGCCGTAGCCGCCGATCCACGGCAGGCGCAGTGCGGGGACAGGGTGGTGGACGGTCACGATCACCCGGGTGCAGCGCCCGAACGGGCGACCGTCGCGGTGGCGGATCTCCACCGTCGTGCGGGCTGCATCGCGGCCGTGGCCCTCCATCGAGAGCTGAGCGGCCTCACGGGCGGCGTCGATGGCGGTGGCCTCGTCGGGCGCTTCGACATAGGCCCGCACCGCTTCTCGCGCCGCGCTGGTGGTCGCCTGCTTGGCGTCGACGACGCCCCACGCGTTGGCGACGAGCAGGCTGCCGACCACGAAGATCAGCAGCCCGAAGGGCAGGACCTCGATGCCTCCCACCTGACCGACGTCGCCGCGCAGCCGCGGAGTCGGCCCTCTCATCGCGGCCTCTCGACCCTCGCCGTGACGGTGCGTTCGACGAGCCCGGACCACGGTCCGCGCAGCGCCGCCCACAGGAACGTCGGCGGTTCTGCGCTCACGGTCAGCGAGACGGTGTCCCCGTCGCTGGCGCCCCAGTCGAGGTCGACCTCGTCGCCGAACCGCCCCAGCAGCCGACGTGCTTCGGCTTCGGCGTCGGAGCGGGCAGCGGCGACGGCGATCGGATCTTCGTGATCGACGCGTGCCCCTGCGGCGCGCCGGACGGCTTCGTGGGCGGCGTCGGTGACGACCGACCTCGTGTAGAGGGCGAGGAGGGTCTGGAC
>DATDIY010000159.1:0-32456 GCA_036520815.1 Acidimicrobiales bacterium | reverse complement strand
GGCGTCGGGGAAGACCTTGGTCGCCCCGCGGGCCACCGAGTCGCCGCGTCTGTTGATGCGGAAGGGCTTCAGGGACCCGGCCGACTACCTGGCCCGCACCCTCGACATCACCGCGGGGGAGGCGATGGCGATCTTGGCGACGGCCGACGTGCTCGATGGTCTCGATGCCACCACCGATGCGGCGAAGAAGGGCGGGATGGCCCCTCGCAAGGTGGCGGCGGTCGCCTCGGCGGCCCGGGCGAACCCCGACGCCGAGGACGAGATGTTGAAGCTGGCGGAGACGGCATCGGTGAAGGACGTGCAGGAACGGTCCCGGCAGATCCGCCGGGAGGCGTCGACGGAGACCGACGAGCAACGCGCCGCGAGAGCGCAGCGTCGGCGCAACGTGCGGGTGTGGATCGACGAGGAGACCGGTGACGGTCGCGGTTCGTGGCGGTTGCCGCCGGTGGAGCAGGCCGAGTTCGTCGCGGAGCTGAACCGCCGCAAGCAGACGTTCTTCGACCAGGCCCGCCGCGAAGGCCGCCACGAGAACGACGAGGCCTACCTGGCCGACGCCCTGGTCGACATGGCCCGCCACCCGGCGGCGACCTGCCGATCCCTCGACGCGGAGCACGCAGACCCGACCGATGGCGCCGACGTTGCGGCGGAGCCGACGCCGAGGATCCGCACTCGGTGGAACCAGAAGGTCATCTTCCGCGTCGACGGCACCACCGCCGAACGGGGCGAGGCCCTGGCGGGCGAGCGGTGTGAGATCGCCGGCGTCGGGCCGATCCCCGGAACCGAGGTCAGTGCGCTACTGGCCTCCGACGCC
Source organism: Acidimicrobiales bacterium (assembly GCA_036520815.1). Classification (GTDB taxonomy): domain Bacteria; phylum Actinomycetota; class Acidimicrobiia; order Acidimicrobiales; family Acidimicrobilacustridaceae; genus CAMFLJ01. Next base: position 31,645 of record DATDIY010000159.1, on the reverse strand, counting down.
TTCAAGGCGGTGGTGGTCACCGACCCCGACGACCACAACTCGGTGCAGACCGTCGCCCACCTCGGCCGGGCTCCGATCGACCCGGCCACGCTGACCGAGACAATTTGTGCTGCTGTGGCGGACCAGGGCGTGGACGTTGCCTCGCTCGTCCACACCGGACGACAACCGACCGCCGCCCAGGTCACAGCCATCGAGTGGATCTCCGGCGGGCAGTCCCAGATCCGGGGCAGCACCGGCGGCAACGGACGCCTCGAGATCGACCACGAACCTCCCTGGGAACAGACCCACCACACGGTGCTGGCCGAGCTCACCCTCGCCACCGGCCACGAACACGACCTCAAGACCCACCAGGGCTGGACCCTCGGACCCCTCGGCCCCGACGGCAAACGAGACCTCACCCCACCGCCACCCGACACCAGCTGAGCGCAGCAGGGGCGGGCCCCGAAGGGATGAGGAGTGCGAGCGTCAGACGAGCGCGCCCTCAGCCCTTCGCGTGCAGAGGCAGGTGGCTCCACGACCCCTGCACCCTCGGCGTCGTCGTCGGCTCGGTGGTGCAGCTCCACCATCTCGCCGCGTTCTTCGCGCACGCCTGCCCGTTCTGATCTCGCTGCGGCAGGGTCCAAGGACCCTGCCGGCGAGGGCGCGATCGGGGTCACGCTTCAGGAAGGACAGGTTCGTCGGCGTCGTCGGCGGCCTTCGAAGGGGGTGCGTGATGTCTGTCGCAGGGCTGGTGCTGGCCCAAGCGGTGCGCAACGGAGACCACATGGACTGGGACGACTCCGGATGGCACTGGGTCATGTTCGTGGTCATGGTGCTGGTCGTGCTCCTGGTCACGGGGGCGGTGGTCTGGGCTGTCACGTCCACGGCCCGTCTTCGCGACGACGGCCGATCACCGGCGGCGCCGTCACCCACCCCGTCGAGACCGACCGCCCGCGACATCCTCGACGAGCGCTACGCACGTGGTGAGCTCGACACCACGGACTACGAGGAACGAAGGTCGAGGCTCGACTGACGTCGGGCTCGGGCCGGGATCGCCCACATCGGTTGTTCGCTGCTTCAGTCGGTGTCAGCATGCTCGCCGAATCCACGCCCGCCGGTTCAACGCCGACGGGCACACGCCAGCGACCAGAGGGGGACGCGATGTCCGGTGACGAGTTGAGCGCGGAGATCCAGCGGCTCAAGGACATCGAAGCGATCAAGCAGCTCAAGGCGTTCTACTGCCGCTGCGTCGACACGAAGGACTGGGACGGGTACGCCACTGCGGTGACCGACGACATCACCCTTGACACCGAGGGGGGCCTGCAGCAGGGGCGCGACACGATCATCGCCTCGCTCTCCCAGTCGCTCGCCTCGGCCAAGACCGTCCACCAGGTCCACGTGGCCGAGATCACCGTCGACGGCGACTCGGCCCACGCCATCTTCCCCATGCAGGACTACGTGAACATGACCTTCGGCGACAAGACCTTCACGATCCGCGGCTTCGGCCAGTACCACGAGGACTACGCCCGCACCTCCGACGGGTGGAAGCTCCACCGGTCGAAGCTGGTCCGCCTGCACGTCGAGACCGAGGGCGAGCTGCCCAGCCGGGGCTGACCGCCGCGCCGTCCTTGGCCCGGGCGAGACCGGCCGAGGTAGGTCAGACCGTCTCGAGCAGGTTGTTGATGGACACGACGTGGGCACCGGCCACGTCCATCACCTTGGCGAGGTTGGCGGCGATGTCCTCCGGGGTGAGTGCGGCGCGGGTGATGCCCTCGTTCTCGACGATGGCCATCCGGCACACCTGACCCTCTCCGACGACGAGCACCTCGCCGTTGAGGGTGCACGACTCGTGGGCCAGGAACACCGCGGCGGGCGACACCAGCTCGGGCTTCATGGCCTTCATCACCCCGGCGAACGTCTCGGCGGGCAGGTCGAAGATCTGGGCGAGGATCTCGGGGGCCGAGCTCCGCGTGTCGGCTCGCGGTGAGATGGCGTTCACGGAGATGCCGAGGTTGGCCCCTTCGCTGGCCAGGGTGCGGGTGAACCCGAGCACACCACCTTTGGCCGAACCGTAGCTCGTGGCCTTGGGGATCCGGCCGAGCCCACCTTCGGAGAAGGTGTTGACCACCCGGCCGTATCCGGCCTCGACCATGACGGGCCAGGCGGCCTGCAGCACGTGGACCGTGCCGAAGAGGTGCACATCGACCATGCGTTGCCACCGCTCGGTGCTGAGCCGATCGAACGAGTCGACGTCGGAGATGCCGGCGTTGTTCACGACGACGTCGAGCCCGCCGAAGGTCTCGAGGGCGGCGCGCACGATCGATGCGGCGCCGTCGGGATCGGCGACTGAGTCGTAGGAGGCGACCGCGTCGCCGCCGGCGGAGAGGATCTCGGCGACCACCGCGTCGGCCGGTTCTGGTGAGGCGCCGGTGCCGTCGACCGCGCCGCCGAGGTCGTTGACGACGACTCGGGCGCCGCGCGCGGCGAAGAGCAGGGCGTGCGAGCGGCCAAGGCCACGACCGGCGCCGGTGACGATGACGGTCCGGTCGTCGAAGCGCAGCTCGTCCATGGATCCCCCCGTTCGTCGCATCGACCTGGGTAGACGGCCGAACGTAGCAGCTGCAATGACCAGCTGATCAGGGGTGTCCGAGGCCGGGTGTGGACCTCCGCGCCGCGGCCTCGCGGTCGAGCAGCGCTGACTTGCGCGCGGTGCCCCAGCGGTAGCCAGCCAAGGCTCCGTCGGTTCGCACGACACGGTGGCAGGGAACCGCGACGGCGACCGGGTTGGCGGCGCAGGCGGCGCCGACCGCCCGTGCCGCGCCGGGGCTGCCGATCCGATCTGCCAGCTCGGCGTAGGTGACGGTCTCGCCCGGCCGGATCGACCGCAGGGCGCGCCACACCCGTTCCTGGAACGCCGTGCCGCGGACATCGAGGGGGAGCGCTGATCCGGCCGCGGGATCCTCGACGAGGGCCACCACGGCGCCGACGAGCGCGGCGAGATCGGGGTCGTCGTCGACCAGTTCGGCGCCGTGGAACCTCGCCGTCACGGCACGTACGAGGGCGTCGGGGTCGTCGCCGAGCTCGATGGCGCACACCCCGCGTTCGGTGGCGGCGACGACCACCGCTCCGAGGTCGGAGTCGGCCACCGCGACACGCACGACCTCTCCACCGCCGCCGGCGCTGTAGGCCGAAGGGGTCATGCCCAACCGCCAGCGCGACTCGACGTAGAACGGTCCGGTCGAGGCGAACCCGGCCTCGTAGATCGCGTCGGTGACCGAGCTGCCCGATTCGAGCCGCCGACGGGTGCGCTCGGCCCGGCGGGCCGTGGCGTAGGCCTTCGGGGTGATCCCGGTCTCGGCCCGGAACAGCCGGTGCAGGTGCGACGAGCTCACCCCGACGAGTCGCGCCAGTTCGTGGAGCGGGGGAGCGGGGTCGCGCTCGTCGAGAATCCGACACGCCCGGGTGACGACCGCGGTGTGCTCGGCGCGGGGCCCGGCGCCGGCCGGATCGCACCGGAGGCACGCCCGCAGGCCGGCGGCCTCGGCCGCGTTCGGTGTGTCGAAGAAGCGGACGTTGCGACGCAGCGGTCTCCGGGCCGGGCACGACGGGCGGCAGTAGATCCCGGTCGTGACCACGCCGAACACGAACCGCCCGTCGGCGGCCGGGTCCCTCCTCTCGGTGGAGGCCCAGCGGGCATCGTCGTCCATGGGTTCAGCGTGGCCCACCGGTGCTCGGCGCGCACCTCGTTCCTCGCCTTGGAACTCGGACCGTCTGTTGTCGGCGTCGCGGTCGTCCGGCGGCGTGACGGGTGCCCGACAGCCCGCCCTTGGATTTAGTTGGACGTCGTAGTATCGTACGCCCAACGATCTGCCGAGACCGGGAGCCCTCGAAATGCCTGCTGACGACCTCCACCTGCCGTCCCATCCGGTCCGGGTGGTGACGGCCACGTCGCTGTTCGACGGCCACGACGCCGCCATCAACATCATGCGGCGGATCCTGCAGGCCCAGGGTGCCGAGGTGATCCACCTCGGGCACAACCGGTCGGTGCAGGAGATCGTCGACGCCGCCATCCAGGAGGACGTGCAGGCCGTCGCCGTCAGCTCCTACCAGGGTGGCCACGTCGAGTACTTCGAGTACCTCGTCGACCTGCTGCGCGAGCGTGGCGCCGGCCACGTGAAGGTGTACGGCGGTGGCGGCGGCGTCATCGTGCCGGAGGAGATCGCCCGCCTGCACGCCCACGGCGTGGCCCGCATCTTCTCGCCCGAGGACGGCGCCCGCCTCGGCCTCGCCCGCATGGTCAACCAGATCATCTCCGACTGCGACGTCGACCCGCTCTCGGTCGGTCCGGCCGTGTCCACCGAGGCGCTGTTCACCGGCGACGCCCACGCCCTCGCCCGGGTGGTCTCGGCCCTCGAGCTCGGCGAGCTCGACGAGTCGGCGCGCGCCGAGATCGAGCGGGCCGCCGCCGGCCACGTCGTCCCCGTCCTCGGCATCACCGGCACCGGCGGTTCGGGCAAGTCGTCGCTGACCGACGAGCTGGTCAACCGCTTCCGCCGCGACCAGGCCGACAAGCTGCGCATCGCGGTGCTGGCCATCGACCCGACCCGCCGCCGCACCGGTGGCGCCCTGCTCGGTGACCGCATCCGGATGAACTCGGCCAACGCCGCGTCGGTGTTCTTCCGCTCCCTCGCCACCCGCGACGGCGTCTCCGAGGTGCCCGAGCAGCTCGACTCCATCGTGGGGGCGTGCAAGGCCGCCGGCTTCGACCTCGTCATCGTCGAGACCCCGGGCATCGGCCAGGGCGACGCCGGCATCGTCGGCCACGTCGACACCTCTCTCTACGTCATGACGCCGGAGTTCGGTGCTGCCAGCCAGCTCGAGAAGATCGACATGCTCGACCTGGCCGATGTCATCGCCATCAACAAGTTCGACCGCCGCGGTGGCGCCGACGCCTTCCGCGACGTGCGTCGTCAGTTCGTCCGCGACCGCGAGCTGTTCGGCGTCGAGCTCGACGAGCTGCCGGTGTTCGGCACCATCGCCTCGCGGTTCAACGACGACGGCGTCACTGCGCTCTTCCAGCACCTGCGGTCCGTTCTCGCCGACCAGGGGATGCCAACCGACGTCGGCCTGCTCGAGCCGGTCGAGGTGCGCGCCTCCACCGGTACCACCGTCGTGGTTCCCGCCGACCGGGGCCGCTACCTCGCCGAGATCACCGGCATCCTGCGCGGCTACCACGCCGAGACCGGGCGCCTGGCCGACCAGGCCCGCGCCGCCCAGCGCCTCGAGTGGGCCGCCGGCCACCTGGCCGGCAAGGGCGCCGACGTCGGTGCCCTCCCCGACGAGGCCGCCGCCGCCCGCCGGGCCGTTCCCGCTGAGCTGCAGGAGACGATCGACGGTTGGGACGACGTCGTGGCCAAGCACCGTGCGCCCGAGCTCGCCCGCGAATCGCTCTCCGGCACGCTCGTGTCGCGAGTCGCCGTGCCGACCTTCGCCGACGACGGTGACCTCGTCTCGTTCGTGCGCTCCGAGAACCTGCCCGGCTACTTCCCCTTCACCGCCGGTGTGTTCCCGCTCAAGCGCGAGGGTGAGGACCCGACCCGCATGTTCGCCGGAGAGGGCGACGCCTTCCGCACCAACCGCCGCTTCCACCTGCTCTCCGAGGGCATGCCGGCGACGCGCCTGTCGACCGCCTTCGACTCGGTCACCCTCTACGGCTTCGACCCGGCCGAGCGGCCCGACATCTACGGCAAGGTCGGCAACGCCGGCGTGTCGATCTGCACCCTCGAGGACATGAAGGTGCTCTACGGCGGGTTCGACCTGTGCGACCCCACCACCTCGGTGTCGATGACCATCAACGGCCCGGCCCCCACCGTCCTGGCCTTCTTCCTCAACACCGCGATCGATCAGCAGCTCGAGAAGTTCGAGAAGGAGAACGGCCGGGCCCCCTCCGCTGCCGAGGCCGCCGAGATCCGGGCCACCGCGCTTCGCACCGTCCGGGGCACCGTGCAGGCCGACGTCCTCAAGGAGGATCAGGGCCAGAACACCTGCATCTTCTCCACCGAGTTCGCCCTGCGGATGATGGCCGACATCCAGGAGTACTTCGTCGAGCAGGAGGTGCGGAACTTCTACTCGGTGTCGATCTCCGGCTACCACATCGCCGAGGCTGGCGCGAACCCCATCTCGCAGCTGGCGTTCACCCTCTCCAACGGGTTCACCTACGTCGAGTCCTACCTCGCCCGAGGGATGAGCATCGACGACTTCGCCCCGAACCTCTCGTTCTTCTTCAGCAACGGCATGGACCCGGAGTACTCGGTGCTCGGGCGGGTCGCCCGCCGCATCTGGGCCGTCGCCATGCGCGAGCGGTACGGGGCCAACGAGCGTTCCCAGAAGCTGAAGTACCACGTGCAGACCTCGGGCCGTTCGCTGCACGCCCAGGAGATGGACTTCAACGACATCCGCACCACGTTGCAGGCCCTCATCGCCATCTACGACAACTGCAACAGCCTCCACACCAACGCCTTCGACGAGGCGGTCACCACCCCCACCGAAGCGTCGGTGCGTCGGGCCATGGCGATCCAGCTGATCATCAACCGCGAGTGGGGCCTGGCCACCAACGAGAACCCGATCCAGGGCTCCTACATCATCGACGAGCTCACCGATCTCGTGGAGGAGGCGGTGCTGGGCGAGTTCGAGCGCATCAGCGAGCGCGGGGGTGTGCTCGGTGCCATGGAGCTCGGCTACCAGCGGGGCCGCATCCAGGACGAGTCGATGCTCTACGAGCAGCGCAAGCACGACGGCTCGCTCCCGCTCATCGGCGTCAACACCTTCACCCGTGAGGTCGACGAGGACGCCGAACCTCACGTGGTCGAGCTGGCCCGTTCGACGGACGAGGAGAAGCAGCGGCAGCTCCAGCGGCTGAGCGACTTCCAGAGCGCCCATGCCGACGAGCGCCCGGCGGCGCTGGCCCGGGTGCAGGAGGCCGCCGTCAGCGGAGGCAACGTCTTCGCCGAGCTGATGGAGGCGGTGCGCACCTGCAGCCTCGGCGAGATCACCGACGCCCTCTTCGAGGTCGGGGGCCGCTACCGCCGCAACGTCTGATCGACACGGAGCGAGTGGGGAGACGATCCATGGCCGCCAACGGAACCCTCGGCTTCGACCCGATCGCCGAGGCGCGCCGCCAGTGGGAGGACCACGGGTGGGGCACGGCGGCGGCCGGGATGGAGGCCGTCACCTCGGTGATGCGGATCCAGCAGCTGCTGCTGGCCGCCATCGACGAGGCCCTCGAGCCGTTCGGCCTCACCTTCGCCCGGTTCGAGCTGCTGGCGCTGCTGTCGTTCACCCGCGATGGAGCCCTGCCCCTGGGCAAGATCGGCGCCCGGCTCCAGGTCCACCCGGCCAGTGTCACCAACGCCGTCGATCGCCTCGAGCGGGAAGGGCTCGTCGAACGGCGGGCCCATCCGACCGACCGGCGGGCGATCCTCGCCACGTTGACGCCCGAGGGTCGGGCCGTGGCGGCGAAGGCCACCGACGCCCTGAACGAGCAGGTGTTCGCCGCGCTCGAGCTGCCCGACGGCGATCTCGAGGCGGTCAACCGCGACCTGCGGTCCCTGAGGGTGGCCGCCGGTGATCCCGACGCCTCGGGCGAGGCACTGGCATCACGGCCGGCCTGACCCACGCCCCGATTTCCCTCCGCGGTCTCGTTCTGGCACGCGGATCGAGCGCCCGTGCGCGCAATCCGGGTGCCAGAACAGCGTTGGGGGCGAGCCGTCCCAGGTGACGTGCGCGACAGAAACGCGCGAGGATGCGACGTCAGCCGCATCTCCAGGGGGACTCCATGCTGTTCGGTCTGCGCTTCGACCTCCGCAACCCCGCGTTCGCCGGAGTGAGCACGGCGGAGCGCTACCAGGCCATGTTGGACATGGCGGAGTGGGCCGACACCCACGGGGGCCTGTCGGTCTCCTTCTCGGAGCACCACGGCTCCGACGACGGGTACCTCCCCAGCCCGGTGGTGATCGGCAGCGCCGTGGCGGCTCGCACCACCAACCTGGCCATCGCCTTCGCCGCTCTGATCGCGCCGTTCCACGATCCGCTGCGACTGGCCGAGGACCTGGCGGTGCTCGACAACCTCTGTCGGGGACGCCTCGTGGTGATCCTGGCCGCCGGGTACGCGCCTCACGAGTTCGAGATGTTCGGCGTCGATCCCCACGACCGACCGAGAGCGGTCGAGGAGATGTTCGCGACCCTCCGCCAGGCCTGGACGGGTGAGCCCTTCGAGTTCCGCGGTCGCACGGTGCGCGTCACGCCCGCGCCGTTCCAGGACGGTGGCCCGACGCTCATCATGGGCGGCAGCAGCGCCGGCGCCGCCCGGCGAGCGGCGCGGATCGCCGACGGGTTCATTCCCTCGGTCACCGGCTGCTGGCCGGCCTACGTCGAGGAGCTCGAGCGCCTGGGCAAGCCGGTCCCACCGACCTCGGCCGCCACCGACCCGGTGACGATCCTGCTGTCGGAGGACCCGGAGCGCTCGTGGCACCAGTTGGCGCCCTACCTCTTCCACGAGACGAACGCCTACGGCGCCTGGCGGGTCGACTCGGGGGAGAGCAGTCCGTTCGACCCCCGCCACGACCTCGAGGACCTCCGGACCTGCGGCAGCTACGAGATCCTCACGCCGGCCGAGATGGCCGAGCGCCGCGACTCGGGCGCGATCCCGATGTACGTCATGCACCCCATGGTGGGTGGCATCCCGCCCGAGCTGGCGTGGGAGAGCCTCCACCTGTTCGAGAAGCACTTCCTCTGATCGCACGTTCCGACGGATTCCGCGGGTCGAGCGGTTGACTATCGGAAGTCGATACATCATACTTCGAGTGTGAGTCGACCGGACAAGCCCCTCCCCGGCGCATCGCTGCACGTGGTCCTCGCCCTCCTCGGCGGGGAGCTGCACGGCTATGCCGTCATGACGAGGGTCGCCGAGCTGAGCGACGGGTCCGTCCGCATGGGTCCCGGCACGCTCTACGGCACCCTCAACCGCCTCGTCGACGACGGCCTCATCGAGGAGACCACCGACCGGGTCGCTCGCGACGACAACGAGCGCCGGCGCTACTACCAGCTCACCGGTGCGGGTCGCGAGGTGGCAGTGGCCGAGGTGGTCCGGCTCCAGAAGCTCGTCCACCGAGTGGTCGAGCACCTCCCGGGCGGAGCGCTGGCATGACGCCGTCGCGCACCGTCCGTCTCTACCGGAGGGTGCTGTGGCTCTACCCGCGCTCGTTTCGCGACGAGTACGGCGACGACATGGCCCAGCTGCTCGCCGAGCAACTGCGCGAGGAAGGGGCCTGGCGGATCTGGTGTCGGCTCGCCGTCGATCTCGTCCTCACCGTTCCCGCCCGCCGCCTGGAGGCCCACATGACCCGACCGAGCTCGTCCGCCGTCACCGTCCTGTACGGACTGGTCGCCCTCGTCGGGCTGTTGGTGCTGCTGGTCGGGGGCACCAGCATCGCCGCGGTCGCGGTGGGCGGGGTGGTGACGATCGTCGCCGGCAGCCTGGCCTTCGTCTCGGCCCGCCGTTCCCGCACCCTGACCAGGGGGTCGGTCACCGCCCACTGGTGGAAGTTCCTCGTCGGCGGGGTGGTGGCGCTCGTCGGGCTCGTCGTCGTCACCACGATCACCGGCGAGCTCCCCGAGGGTGGTTGGTTCCTCGCCATGCTGGTGCTGCTCGCCTCGCTGGCGTCAATCGTCACCGGCCTGCTGCTGGGCCTCGTCCGCCTCGGAACCGGCCGGCTGGCGGCCAGCTGAGCAGACGTCTCCCGAGTTCGAGCGCCGGCCGTCGCTCAGTCGAGCGGCTGGTCGGCGAACGCGGCGAAGGCGTCGATGGCCGAGGGGTCGGCCAGCGAGCCACGGCTCACGACCCGATCGGGGTCGGCTCCGCGCAGGATCCGCTTCACCGGCACCTCGAGCTTCTTTCCCGAGTGGGTGCGCGGGATGGCCGGCACCGCCACGACCCGGTCGGGCACGTGGCGAGGGGAGAGCCGACCCCGGAGCTCGGAGGCGATCCGACCGGTGAGCGCGTCGTCGAGCTCGTGGCCGGCCGCGAGGGTCACGAACAGCAGCAGCTGGCCGGGACCGCCGGTCTCGTCCTCGAGGTGCACGACCAGGCTGTCGTGCACACCGGGGAGCCCTTCCACCACGGTGTAGAACTCGCTCGTGCCCAGCCGCACGCCGCCCCGGTTGAGGGTGGCGTCGGACCGACCGGTGATGATGCACGATCCTCGATCGGTGATCGTGATCCAGTCGCCGTGGTCCCAGACGCCCGGGTACTTCTCGAAGTAGGCGGCGCGGTAGCGGCTTCCGTCGTCGTCGCCCCAGAAGCCCACCGGCATCGACGGCAGCGGGCGGGTGACCACGAGCTCTCCCTGCTCGCCGATGATCGGGCGGCCGGTGTCGTCGAAGGCCTCGACGCGGGCACCGAGGTAGCGGCAGCTGATCTCGCCGGCCACGACCGGGAGCAGTGGGCTACCGCCCACGAACGCCGTGCACACGTCGGTGCCGCCGCTGACCGACGTGAGCCACACGTCGGGCAGCTGCTCGTCGACCCACTCGAACCCCTCGACCGGGAGCGGGGCGCCGGTCGAACCCACCGACCGGACGGCGTCGAGCTGGGCGACCGCCCGTGGCTCGATGCCGGCGTTGCGACAAGCGAGCAGGAACGGTGCGCTCACGCCGAACACGGTCACGCCGGCCTCGCCGGCCAGGCGCCACAGGGTGCCGAGGTCGGGCCAGGCCGGGTCGCCGTCGAACAGCACGATCGTGGCCCCGACGCAGAGCCCCGACACCAACAGGTTCCACATCATCCAGCCGGTGGTGGAGAACCAGAAGAAGCGCTCGCCGGACCCGAGGTCGTGGTGCAGCCCGAGCGCCTTCAGGTGCTCGAGGAGGATGCCGCCGTGGCCGTGGACGATGGCCTTCGGTGGACCGGTCGTCCCCGATGAGAACAGCACGTAGAGCGGGTGGTCGAACGGGACCAGCTCGAAGGCGAGCTCGCCTCGCTCGGCGAGCAGGTCGTCCCACGCGGTGTCGACGTCGACCACCGCGGTGACGCTGGGCAGTCCGGCGACGATGGCGTCGACCTCGGCGGTGCGGTCGACGTCCTTGGCCCCGTAGCGGTAGCCCCGGACCACCAGCAGGACGGTCGGGTCGAGCTGTCCGAAGCGGTCGAGCACGCTCTGCACGCCGAACTCGGGCGGGCACGACGCCCACACCGCGCCGAGGCTCGCCGTGGCGAGGAAGGCGACGAGCGCCTCCGGGCCGTTCGGGAGGTAGGCGGCCACGCGGTCGCCCCGACCGACGCCGAGGCGCGCCAGCCCCGCCCGGCACCGGGCGACGAGCTCACGCAGATCGTCCCAGGTGAGCTCCCGGTCGGGTTGGTTGCCGGAGCGGGCCACGACGGCGATCCCGTCCCCGGTGGTCGCCAGCGCGTGCGCTGCGTAGTTGAGCCGGGCGTCGGGGAACCACTCCGCCCCCGGCATCTCGGCGCTCCCCAGCACGGGACCGGGAGTGGTGCCCGGCGCCACCTCGAAGAACGACCAGATCGACGACCAGAAGCCCTCGAGGTCATCGACCGACCACTGCCAGAGGGCCTCGTAGGTGTCGAACGACAGGCCCCGCTCACGCTCGAGCCAGTGGAGGTAGCGACCGACCACGGTCGTCTCGCGCACGTCGGGCGCCGGCTCCCAGAGGGTGCGGCCCTCCGGCACGGTCACCGGTCGTCGGCCGCGGCCAGGATCGCCCGGGCTCTCGCCGCGACCGGCTCGTCGACCATCTGGCCCTCGTGGGCGATGGCCACCCCGCCGGCGGCGTCGAAGGCGGCGAGCAGCCCGGTGGCCCACTCGACCTCCTGAGCGGAGGGCCGGAACGCCTCGTTGGCCAGCGCCACCTGGGCCGGGTGGATGCAGAGCTTCCCGGCGAAGCCGAGCGAGCGGGCGGCGCGGGCCTCGGTGACGAAGCGCTCCTCGTCGCGGAAGTCGGTCGTGACCATGTCGAGGGCGGGGACACCGGCGAGACGGGCGGCCATGGCGAGCATGGCCCGGGGCACGTCGACCTCGTGGTTCTCGGCGGTGCGCACCCCGCCCAGATCGGCGATGTAGTCCTCGGCGCCGAAGTAGCAGGCCGTCACCGGCGGGCGCAGCAGCTCGCGTGCGTCGAGCACGCCGCGGACCGTCTCGATCCCGGCGAGCACGTTGCGGCCATCGAGGGCCTTCTCGAGGGCGCCGAGCTGCTCGACCGTCTCCAGCTTCGGGACGATGACCGCCTCGAGGCCGTCCGGCAGGGCGGCCACGTCGTCGTCGAACCACTCGGTGCCCGGTGGGTTCACGCGCACGCACACCGCCACCCGGCCGACCAGCACGGCCGCCGCCTCCTGCAGGGTGACGCGGGCCTCGGCCTTGCCGGCCGGCGGGACGGCATCCTCCAGGTCGAGCGTGACGACGTCAGGGCCGCTTCGCGTTGCCTTTGCGGCCAGCTCGGGCTTGTTGGCGGGGACGAACAACAGGCTTCGCCACCGCGTGGTCATGCCGACCTCTTGTGCATCAGTGCCGAGCGGCGGCAGCGGGCCACGACGGCGTCGTGCTGGTTGAAGGCGGTGTGGTCGAACACGACGATGCCCTGTGAGGGGCGCGAGCTCGACTCGCGGGCGGACACCACCTCGGTGCGGGCGTGGATCGTGTCGCCGTGGAACACCGGTGCGGGGAACTCGATCCCCTCGAAGCCGAGGTTCGCCACCGTCGTGCCGTGGGTCGTCTCGTACACGGACAGACCGATCAGGAGGGAGAGCGTGAAGAGGCTGTTGACGATGCGCTGCCCGAACTCGGTCGTCGCCGCGTAGTCGGCGTCGAGGTGCAGCGCCGCCGGGTTCATCGTCATCACCGAGAACATCGTGTTGTCGGACTCGGTGATCGTGCGGGTCACGGCATGGTCGATGACCAGACCCGGTGTGAGCTCCTCGAACCACCGGCCCATCGCCGGTCGGGGGGTCGCCATCTGTTCCTCCATCGCGGGTCAGCGTCCGGTCCACCGGGGCGGCCGGCGCTCGGCGAACGCGCGGGCCCCTTCGGCAGCGTCGTCGGAGGCGAAGATCTCCGCCACCTTCTGATCCTGCTCCTGCCAGAGCTCCTCGGGCGCCCGGCCCGGGACACGGCGCAGCAGTTCGAGCGCCGCCTGCACGCCCAACGGCGCGTTGGCGGCGATCGTCGTCGCCAGCCCGGTCGCCGCCTCGACGGCTCCACCCGGCGGCGTGAGCTCGACCACCAGCCCCAGCTCGTGGGCCCGGCGGGCGGTGATTGGTTCCCCGGTGAGGGCGAGGCGGGTCACCATGGCGAGCGGCATCGTGCGGGGCAGCTTCATGAGCGCGCTCCCCCCGGGGAAGAGCCCGAAGCGGACCTCTGGCGAACCGAGCAGGGCGTCGTCGGCGGCGACCACGAGATCGGCGACGAGGGCCAGCTCGAGCCCGCCGCCGAGGGCGGCTCCCTCCACCGCGGCGACGAGGGGCTTGCGGCCCTCGTGGCGGAACAGTCGACCGATGCGCTTCGGGAGTCCGTGCTCGGCGAAGGCCCGCAGGTCGAGGCCGGCGCAGAAGGTGCGACCGGTGCCGCTGAGCACGCCGACGCGCAGCTCGTCGTCGGAGTCGAGCTCCTCCAGCGCGGCCAGCACACCTGTCGACACCGAGGAGTCGATGGCGTTGCGGACGTCGGGCCGGTTGAGCGTGATGTGCAGCAGCGGGCCGTTGCGCGAGCTGAGCACGGCGTCGGTCATCGAGCCGCTCCCTCTCGACGCCGACGTGCCATCCGTCCTCCTGGACGTGCTCCGATAGGGTGACAGACGTGTTCGAGACTACTTCAGGGGGGTCTCTCGGATGCACGGGAGCGCCCGACTGAGGAGACGGTACGACCCGCCTTCCTACGCGCTCAGGTGCGGTGGGAGCACGGTGACGTGACCGAGCTGATTGCCGAGCTCGACACCTGGCTCGACGCCAACTGGGACCCGCAGCTGACAGTCCGTCAGTGGTGGGAGCGCCTCGGCCCGTCGGGCTGGGCGGCACCCCACTGGCCCGTCACGGCCTACGGGCGGGGGCTCACCAACGCCGAGACGGGGCAGGTCCGTCAGCGGCTCCGCCAACGCAAGGTCCTGGGGCCTCCCGCCGGTCTCGGCCTGCTGCTCGCCGGCCCCACGATCTACACCCACGGCACACCCGAGCAGGTCGAGCGCTTCCTGCCCGACATCCTCTGTGGGCGTACGGCGTGGTGCCAGCTGTTCTCCGAACCCGTCGCCGGATCCGATCTCGCCGGTCTGCAGACCCGGGCCGTGCGCGACGGCGACGAGTGGCGGGTCACCGGGCAGAAGGTGTGGACCTCGTCAGGCCACATCTCCGACCTGGGGATGCTGATCGCCCGCACCGACCCGGACGCCCCCAAGCGTCGGGGCATCACCTACTTCCTCGTCGACATGCGCCAGCCCGGCATCGACATCCGTCCGCTGCGGGAGATGACCGGTCGGTCGCTGTTCAACGAGGTGTTCCTCGACGACGTCGTGGTGCGCGACGCCGACATCGTCGGTGGCCAGGGCCACGGTTGGGCCGTCACCAACACCACCCTCGCCTTCGAGCGCGCCGGCCTCGGTGCGGGTTCGTCCGGGGGAGCGGAGGGGTCGGCCTTCCCGGGCACCGTGGTCGGCCACCTCGACCGCCTGGCCGGCGAGTTCACCGAGCCGCCGTCGGAGCGCAGGGCCCCCTCGTTGTCGGTCGATCCGATGGCGCTGGTCGAGCTCGCTCGGCTCGAGGGCGCCACCGGCGACCCGCTACTGCGCCAGCGGCTGGCGCAGCTCTGGATCGAGCACCAGATCGGCCGGTACATGGCTCTGCGCGGCCGAGACCTGCGAGCCGCCGGGACCGACCTGCCGGGCATGGCCAACATGGCCAAGCTGCGCATGAGCTCGATGTTCCGGAATGCCCGCGAGATCGGCCTCGGCCTGCTCGGTGCGCGCGGGATGCTCCACGACTACGACGACGTCGCGCCCGTCGACGAGCGCGACGCCCAGGAGATTCGCATGACGTCGCTGGCGCTGTGGTCGCCGGGACCGTCGATCTACGGCGGCACCGATCAGGTCCAGCGCAACATCCTCGCCGAGCGCGTCCTCGGCCTTCCCCGCGACGGTGTCGACGACTCGACCATCCCGTTCAAGGACCTGCCCCGCAACGTGTAGCTGAAGCACTCCCCCGGCCCCGTGGCTCACCTCGTTCCGGTTCCCGGAATCTGGTGAGCCATCGGGTCACTGAGGGGTGTCGATCAGGGGTACTGGAAGAAGCCCCGCTTGGTCTTGCGTCCGAGCAGACCGGCGTCGACCATGCGCAGCAGCATCGGTGGCGACGCGTACAGCGGCTCCTTGAACTCCTCGTACATCGACATGCCCACGGCCATGACCGTGTCGAGACCGATGAGGTCGGCCAGTGCCAGGGGGCCCATCGGGTGGGCGCAGCCCTGGACCATGCCGGCGTCGATGTCCTCGGCCGTGGCGAAGCCCGACTCGAACATCCGGATCGCCGAGAGGATGTAGGGGATCAGCAGGGCGTTGACCACGAACCCGGCGCGGTCCTGGGACCGGATCACGGTCTTGCCCAGCTGGCCGCTGGCGAACGACCGGGCCTGGGCCATGACGCCCGGGGCGGTCAGCAGTGATGGCACCAGCTCCACCAGGGGCAGCACGGTGACCGGGTTGAAGAAGTGGATGCCGACCACCTGCTCGGGCCGGTTGGTGGCCATGCCGAGCTTCATGATCGGGATCGACGAGGTGTTGGACGCCAGCACCGCGTCGGGGGCCGAGACCACCTTGTCGAGCGTGCGGAACAGGTCGACCTTCATGTCCTCGATCTCGGGGACGGCTTCGACCACGAGCTCGCGATCGGCCAGCGCCTCGGCCTCGTCGGTGAAGGTGATGCGTCCGAAGACGGCGTCGTGCTCGTCCTCCGACAGCTTCCCCCGCTTCACCGCGTTGCTGAGCGACGCCTCGACCTTGGCCCGCCCGGCGGCGACGAGGGCCTCGCTCATCTCCAGCACGACGACGTCGAGACCGGCCCGAGCGGCGACCTCGGCGATGCCGGAACCCATGAGACCGCACCCCACCACCCCGATCCGGCTCACCGGATCGGCGATCGGTACCTCATCCCCCTGCTCGGGCGTCAAAACCGCCCCAGCATGAAGTTGACGGTCTCCGTGGCAGCAGGAAATTCGCCGGTCGACCCGGCCGAGAAGTAACCCATGTCGGTCACAATAGTGACCCCGTTGATCGCCCTCGCCGCATCGCTCGCCAGGAACACCAGCACCTCGGCCTGCTCCGCCGGTGTGTTGGCCTCGACGCCGACGTCGGCGCGGTAGTCGGCCCCGAAGCCGAGCCACATCTCGGGGTTGGCCTGGGCCAGTGGAGTGTCGGTGGGGCCGGGAGCGATGGCGTTGATCCGGATGCCCTTTTTCAGGAAGTGGTACGCCTTGATGGCCACGTAGGTGCACATCGCCTGCTTGGCCGACATGTAGTCCTTGCCGCCGTTCTTCTCGACCCACTCGACGGCCGAGTCGAAGTCCGGGGTCGACAGGTAGTCCTTGTTGCGTTCGAAGTTGGCTTCCCAGCCGAGTCCGGCGGCCGACGAGATCATGGCGATGGCGCCCCCGGCGCCGAGCATGCCCTCGTCGATCATCCGCTCGATCAGGTGGCGGTGGCCGATGAAGTTGATCTTCTCCACGTTCGGCGCGTCGTTGTCGACGCCGGCGCACGAGAGGATGGCGTGCACCGGGCCACCGCACTCGTCGATGGCGGCGTCGATCGAGGCCTTCTCGGCCAGGTTGACGTGGATGCCCTTGGCCCCCTCTAGGTCGACGGCGGCGTAGTCCATGACGACGACCTCGGCGCCGGCGTCGAGGAGCAGCTCCGCCGCCGCCCGGCCCATCCCGGTGGCACCGCCGACGACCAGCGCCCGCTTGCCGTCGAATCGGAAGGCATCGAAAAGTGACATGTCTGGGATCCCCCTCAGAGTGTGGTGATGGTCGTGGTCACGCGACGACGCCGCGGACCTTCAGGTCGATGATCGCGTCCCAGTCGAGGCCGAGCTCCTGGAGGATCTCGTCGCCGTGCTCACTGAGATCGGGCGACCGTCCCGGCTTGGCCGGCTCCTCGTCGAACTGCACCGGCGCGGCGACCAGCTTGAACGGGGTGCCGTTGGAGTTGACGCAGTCCTGGAGGTAGCCGTTGGCGATCGTCTGGGGATCGGCGGCGGCCTCGAGCGTGTTCTGCACGACGGTCCACTGTCCGACGAAGTCGGACAGCTTCTCCTTCCAGACGTCGACTGGTTCGGCGCCGAAGATCTCCTCGAGGATGGTCCCCGCCTCGAGCCCGTTGGCCATGAGGTCCTCGTGGGTGGCGAAGCGGGGGTCGTCGATGAGGTCGGGTCGCCCGATGGCGGTGCACAGCGGCGCCCAGTACTTCCCGGCCTGCAGGCACATCAGGTACAGGTCGCGGCCGTCAGCGGTCAGGTAGCTCCGCGTCAGGGCGTTGCCGCCCATCTGGTCGGCCGGCGGGGCCGTCCACGGCACGCCGAGCTGCACCGACAGGGCCATGGCCTGGCCCATGGCCCACAGGCCGGTGGCGAAGAGCGAGACGTCGACCACGGTGGCGTGGCCGGTGCGCTCGCGGTGGAAGAGTGCGCCCATGATCCCGCCGGCGATGGTCATGGCCCCGATGGAGTCGCCGAAGCCCGGCCCGGGAGGGGAGACCATCAGGTCGTACTCGGGTCGCTTGCAGCCGACCGCCACGCCGCTGCGGGCCCAGAAGGCGAGGGCGTCGTAGGAGCCCTTGTCGGCATCGGGCCCCCGTTCGCCCTGACCGGTGCCGCGCACGTAGATGATGTCCGGGTTGTGGGCCCGGATGTCGTCGAGGCCCACCTTCAGCTTGGCCCGGACGCCGGGCAGCTTGTTGGTGAGGAATACGTCGCACGAGGCGGCGAGCTTGTAGAGGATCTCGCGGCCGTCGTCGGTCGTGAGATCGAGCCCGATGCTCCTCTTGCCCCGGTTGGAGTGCTCCATGAGGGCGTGCACGTCGCCGGCGAACACGGCGATGCCGGACGAGGCGAGCCCTCGCATGGCGTCACCCCGCTCGACGTGCTCGATCTTGATGACGTCGGCTCCCCAGTCGGAGAGAAGGGCCGACGCGGCCGGCACGAAGGTCTGCTCGGCGACCTCCAGGATGCGAACGCCTTCCAGCACAGCGGTCAACGAGGACCTCCCCCATCGCGGTCACGCTCGGGTGACCGGTTCCCCCTCGCGGCGGTGTTGACGCGAGTGTCAGATGACGGGGTGACTCTATCGCCGGCCCCGTGGCGCCGCACGGCGTCGATCGGTCAGGTTGGGCCGCGGGGCACGTCGCGGAAGGCGACGTCTCGGTCCTTGGAGAGCTCGCGGGGCATGCCGAGCACCCGCTCGGCGATGACGTTGCGGGCGATCTCGGTGGTGCCGCCGCCGATCTGGCTCGTCTGGCGCATGAGGTAGTCGATGCCGACCTCGACCAGCGCGCCGTCGTCGTCGGTCCACGCCCCTCCGTCGACGCCGGCCGCCTCGTGGGCCAGCGTGATGGTCCGGGTGGAGGACACCCCGCCGAAGAGCCGGACGATGGCGGCGGACTGGTCGTTCATGGCGCCGCTCGTCATGCCCTCGACCAGCCGGTGCTGCAGAGCGGTGCCGACCAGGTCGAGCATGCGGGCCTCGCCCACCATGTCGCGCACGAGCGGGTCGTCGAGGTGGCCCGTCGCCTCGGCGTTGGCGAGCACCGCAGATGCGGCCCCGCCGCCGAACTCGGTGCCCTTGACCGGCATGGTGACGTAGGGCGAGTGGTGCAGCATGCGCTCGTGGAACATCCACCGGGTGCCCACGGTCCAGCCGTCGTCGACCTCGCCGATGCGGTCGGTGTCGGGAATCCGGACATCGGTGAGGAACTCCTGGCAGAAGTCCTTGAACCCGTTGAGCAGGGCGATGCGCTGCACCTCGACCCCCTCGCGGTGGAGGGGGAGGATGAAGACGGTCAGGCCGCGGTGCTTGGGGACGTCCCAGTTGGTGCGGGCGAGGCACAGGCCCCAGTCGGACCACCAGGCTCCGGTGGTCCACACCTTGGAGCCGTTGAGGATCCATTCGTCACCGTCGCGCACCGCAGTGGTGAGGGCGGCGGCGACGTCGGAGCCGTTGCTGGGTTCCGAGAGCAACTGCATCCAGATCTCTTCGCCGCGAAGGATCTTGGGGACGTGCTCCTTCTTCTGCTCCTCCGTTCCGAAGTCGAGCAGGACCGCCATGCACGGCGACATCGGCGGCGCCTGGAGCCGGCGGGGGAACTCGTAGCCGGTGATCTCCTCGTTGAGGACGCGCTGGTGGGCCGGCGTGAGGCCCCGGCCGCCGTACTCGACGGGCACGCACACACCGGCCAGGCCGGCGTCGAAGAGCATGCGCTGCAGGTCGCGCTCGTGCTGGACCTCGGCCAGCTCCTCCTCGTCGGTCTTGTCGTTGCGCAGGAGGCCGCGCATGGCGTCGGCCTCGATGGGCTTGATGTTCTCGCGGATGAAGGTGCGAGCCCGCTCGCGGAAGCTGTCGAGGTCCTCGATTTCGGGGGTGCTCATGCCACGCGCTCCTCGGTGAACAGGGTGGCGAGGCGCTGGCGGTGCTCGGCCGGGGTACCGAACAGCGCGGCGTTGAGTGTCGCCCTTCGCAGATAGATGTGGATGTCGTGCTCGTAGGTCATCCCGATGCCGCCAAGGAGCTGGATGCAGTCCTGGAGCACCTCGCCTCCCCGGTCGCCGACGTAGGCGGCGGCGGCACTGGCGAGGTCGGCCGCGCCGCGGGCGTCCGTGGCCACCGCCCGGGCGGCGTCGTCGGCGATGGCGTGGCTGGCCTCCAGCCAGGTCTTCAGGTCGGCGAAGCGGTGCTTGAGCGCCTGGTACGACGCGAGCGGCCGACCGAACGAGTAGCGGTCGAAGGCGTACTCGAGCGTGATGCCGAAGCCGACCTGCATGGCGCCGACGGTCTCTGCGTTGCCGATCACGAGGGCCCGTTGGAGCTGTCGTTCCACCTGGCCGGCGGCGCCCCCGATGTCGCCGACCACGGCGTCGCTCGGAACCCGCACCGCCGAGAAGGTCACCTCGTCGAACCGACGGGTGAGGTCGACGCCGGCCATCGGGGTGAGCCTCACGCCGGGCGTGTCGATCGGCACCAGCACCTGGGTCAGGGCGCCGTCGGTCGTGCCGGTGACGAGCAGGTGGCTGGCGGAGCTGGCCGATTCCACCGGGCGCTTGATCCCGTCGAGCACGACCTCGTCACCGTCGACCGTGACGGTGAGGGCCACGTCGCCCAGCCGGTCGTGGGGCCGCTTGTCGGTGTAGGCCCAGGCCGTCACCATCGAGCCGTCGAGGATCCCGGCGACGACGTCACCGTGGCGGTCGCCGCCGACCTCGCTCAGGGTCGCGCCCACCAGGTTGGTGCCCACCAGGGGCCCCGGGGCGACGGCCTTACCGAACTCGCCGGCGACCAGCGTCAGGTCGATCAGCCCTTCGCCGCTGATCGATCCACCGCCGTGGTCCTCGCCGATCAGCAGCGACGTCCACCCCAGCTCGGCCCCCTGGCGCCACCAGCCGGGGTCGTAGCCGACCGGGTCTTCAGCCAGCCTCCGGACCTCGGTGATCGGGGACTTCTCGGCGAGGAACCTCGCCGTGGTCTCGCGGAAGAACTCCTGGTCGGAGCTGGGGCTCAGCAACATCGATCGGTTCCCTCTCGGGTCAGTCGGCCGGGAGGGCCAGGGACTGGACCTCGAGGTACTGGTCGAACCCCGAGGTGCCGTTCTGGCGACCGATGCCGCTGTCCTTGAACCCTCCGAACGGCACGTCGGGGGCGTAGAACGATCCGCCGTTGACGCCGATGGTGCCGGTGCGGATCCGGCGGGCGACCGCCTCGCCCCGCTCGACGGAGCCGCTCATCACCATGCCGCTGAGGCCGTAGCGGCTCTCGTTGGCGATCCGCACGGCATCGTCGTCGTCCTCGAAGGGGATCACCACGAGCACCGGTCCGAAGATCTCCTCCTGGGCGATCGCCATGGAGTTGTCGACGTGGGTGAACAGGGTCGGCTCGACGAAGAAGCCCTTCGGGTGGTCGTCGGGGACCTTGCCACCGAGGGCGAGGGTCGCGCCCTCGTCGACGCCGGTCTTGATGTAGCCGAGGACGCGGTCGCGCTGCTTGGCCGAGATCAGCGGGCCCATCATGACGTCGGGCCGCTGAGGATCGCCGTAGGGCGCGTTGGCGAGCACGTTGCGGACCAGCTCCACGCCCTCGTCGTACCGGGAGCGGGGGAGGAGCATGCGGGTCGGGATGGCGCAGCCCTGGCCGGCGTGGGCGCACACGGCGATGCCGGCGATGGTGGCGGTGGGGAAGTTGGCGTCGTCGAGGATGATCGAGGCCGACTTGCCTCCCAGCTCGAGGAACAGGCGCTTCATGGTGGCCGCGCCCTTCTCCATGATGCGCCTGCCCACCGCGGTCGAGCCGGTGAACGAGATGCTGTCGACGAGCGGCGACAGGGTGAGCTGTTCTCCGGTGAGGTGATCGGACGAGGTCACGATGTTCACGACGCCGGCCGGGATGTCGGTCTGCTCCGCGATCACTCGACCGATCAGCGTGGCGTTGAACGGCGTGTCGGGCGCGGGCTTGAGCACCACGGTGTTGCCGGTGGCGAGCGCCTGGGCGAGCTTCACGATGCTCACCTCGAACGGGAAGTTCCACGGGGTGATGGCGCCGACGACTCCGACCGGCACCTTGCGCACCACGCGTCGGGTGTTCGTGCCCGTCATGGCGTCGACCCTCGTGCCCAGGTCGGTGTCCCAGCCGAACGACTCCATGTGCTCGATCGGCCAGCTCAGGGCGTCGGCCAGAGGGAGGGCCAACTGCGGCCCGGTGTCGCAGAACAGGCGGGGGGCGCCGGCCTCCTGGATGAGCTCTTCCTTGAGCTCGTCGGCCTCGGCCCTGAGCCCGGCCTGGAGTTGCTCGAGGCAACGCTTCCGGAAGGCGACGTCGGTCGACCAGGCGGTGTCGTCGAAGGCCCGGCGAGCGGCGCCGATGGCGCGCTCCATGTCGGCGCTCGAGGCGTCGGCGACGCGGCCGATGACCCCTTCGGTGGCGGGGTTGACGTTCTCGAACGTCGCCCCGCCCTCGGCCTCCACGAGCTTGCCGTCGACGAGCATGCGACTCTCGGGACTGATCTTCGGTAGTTCGGCCACGGTGCTCCCCCTTGTGCGGGCCGGGGGACGATCGGCGGCGTCACCCCTGCCCCGTACGGTCCCTCCGACACGTCATCGAATCTGACACTGACGTCGTCTGGGCAGGGACGGTACCGGGCGGTAGTCTGAGGCGCAACCGTTCTCTGACGTTCATGTCAGGCGATTCGGGACGAGCTGCCGTAGGCTGGTGGGCGCTCGCCATGAGGCCCGGGAGGGACATCGGATGGATCTCGAGTTCGTGCTTTACGACGTCGAAGACTCGGTGGGGGTCATCACCCTCAACCGCCCCAACTCGGCGAATGCCTACGGCCTCCCGGTGCTCGAGGAGCTCGACTGGGCCTGGCGGCAGGCCGACCTCGACCCCGAGGTCAAGGTCATCGTCATGCGGTCCAACGGCAAGCACTTCTCGGCCGGCCACGACATGGCCCTCATCGACACGCTGACGGCAGAAGAGGTCGCCAAGCGGACCGACACCGACCAGCACTACGACTGGGAGACCCGCGGGTACTTCCACTTCGCCAAGTCGTGGCGGGAGGTTCCCAAGCCCTCGATCGCCGCCGTGCAGGGCAAGTGCATCGCGGCCGGGTTGATGTTGTGCTGGCCGTGCGACCTGATCATGGCGGCCGACAACGCCGAGTTCTCCGACCCTGTGGCGTTCATGGGCATCTGCGGCGTGGAGATGCACGCCCACACCTGGGAGTTCGGTGCCCGGAAGGCCAAGGAGCTGTTGTTCACCGGCGGCTCGGTCACCGCTGAGGAGGCGCAGACGCTCGGGATGGTCAACCACGTCGTGCCCCTGGACGAGCTCGATTCGGCCACCATGGACCTCGCCCGCACGATCGCCAAGCAGGATCCCTTCGCCCTGCGCATGGCCAAGCGGGCGGTGAACCGCACCCTCGACATCCAGGGCTACAGCGCCGCCCTCGAGTACGGCTTCGATCTCCACCACCTCGGCCACGCCCGGGCCCGCGGTGTCACCGGCGGTAAGCCTTCGCTCGCCGGGTTGAAGATCATGAAGGAGAAGAACAAGGCGGTCTGAGCGAGATCTGACGTACCTTCGACGGCCATGAGCTCAGAGACCGAACGGAAGCCTCTCGTCCACACGACGGCCGACATCCTCGGCACGCTCGATCTCGTCGAGGTGGGCACCGACCGCTACACCGCCACCAACCTCGGCGGGCACGGCGTGGTCTTCGGCGGCCAGCTGCTCGCCCAGTCGATCGTGGCCGCCTTGCGCGGCAACGACGGGATGACGGTGAAGACGATCCACACCGTCTTCCCCCGGGCCGGGCGACCCGACGCCGACCTGGAGATCGCGGTCGACCGCATGCACGCGGGCCGGTCGTTCGCCAGCAGCACGGTGACGATCACCCAGGGCGACCGGCTCATCACCCGCTCGTCGGTGCTGATGGACGCCGCCGAGGACGACATGATCCGTCACCAGACCGACTCGGGCCCGTTGAGCTCTCCCGACGCCGCCCCCGGCTCGAAGGAGCCGGGCGGGTGGCAGTTCGGCTTCGTCGACGGTGCCGACATCGTCGACCCCGACGCGGTCGGTCCGGCCGAGCTCGGGGTGTGGACCCGCTTCGACGGCGCCCCGAACGACCCGGTCACGGGTCAGGGCCTCCTCTCGTTCGCCACCGACGGGTTCCTGATCGGCACCGCCATGCGCCCGCACGCCGGGGTCGGCCAGGCCCAGGCCCACGTCACCCTGTCGACCGGGGTCCTGAGCCACACCCTCACGTTCCACGAGCCGATCGACGCGGGGTCCTGGTTCCTGATGTCCAACGAGAGCCCCTATGCCGGCCACGGCCGGGCCTACGGCCGGGCCCACATCTTCGCCGCCGACGGGCGCCTGGTGGCCTCGTTCGTGCAGGACAGCATGATCCGACCGTTGCAGAAGAACTCCAGCGGACTCTGAACGGTCTCGGGCTCGGCCGTCGTGATCGGACGGCGCTCGACCCGCCACCACCCTCCGAGGCGGGACGGAAGGCCGGAAAATCCACTCCTGGTGGCAGATCTTGACGCTCCGGTCGAGATCAGTAGGATGCTCGTCTCCGTGGGATCAGGTGACCGATGACACACCGGTCCCCGGTTCCATCCGACTCCGAGACCGACCAGGGGGAGCGACGTACACGATGTCCGTGCGCGTGATGTTCCTGGTCCGTGGGATGCGGCGTTCGACGCAGTCCCCGCAAGGTGCGGCGTGAGCAGCAGCTCCCGGGAATGTGCGTCGGGCATGGCAGATGTCCCGATGCTCCACCAGAACACCTACGATGCCGACTTCGTGGCGGCAGCGAACGGTGCTTTCGAGGGTGACGACGTGGGGGTGCAGACCCGGCCGCTCGAGGCCGACGAGGGGTCCAGCTCGCTCGGCACCCACAAGCGCGACTTGGCCGAGGCCCGTTTGGTCGACGACCCGGTGACCCACGGGCCGACGCACGACTGCACGGTCCTCGTCAAGGTCGTCAACGGCCGGTTCGAGATGGTTGGCGATCCAAGCGAGCCGTGGTACTGCTGGCCGGGCGACACCGACGCCTGGTCGGAACCGATTCACACCAACTTCGACTAGCGGGACAGGGGGCGCCACATGGTGTTCGCAGCATCGATCGGATCGGACCTTTTCAAGGCGATCCTCCAGGGAACACCACCTGGCGCGGTCTACGCCCTCATCGCCCTCGGCTTCGTCCTCACCTACAAGACGTCAGGCGTCTTCAACCTGGCGTTCGGCGCGCAGGCCTACGTGTCCGCCGCCCTGTTCTTCAAGCTCCACGTCCAGGAGGAATGGGCGATCCTGCCCGCCTTCCTGATCTCGGTGGTGCTCGTCGCCCCTCTGCTCGGACTGGCACTGGAACGCCTGATCTTCCGGTACCTCCGACAGAGCGGGGCGGTGCCCAAGCTGGTGGTCACCATCGGTCTGTCGGTGGCGATCCCCGCCCTGTTCGACCTGATGGCCAACTTCAAGGCGGTCGCCGGTACGACCCCGGTGGGCATCGCGCCGGACGGGGCCAACGTCTTCTACGACCCGTTCGGCGTCTACGCCTTCAGCCGCAACGAGGTCGTCACCCTGATCATCGCGGTGTTCGCCACGCTGGGACTGCTGGCGCTGTTCAAGTTCACCGCTCTCGGCCTGCGCATGCGGGCCGTGGTCGAGAGCTCCCGCATGACCGAGCTGAACGGCGTCGCTGCCGATCGCGTGTCGGCGTTCGCCTGGGCGCTCTCGTCGTTCTTCGCCGGGCTCGCCGGCGTGCTCATCGCCCCCCGGTTCAACACCCTGGCCGCCTCCGACTTCTTCAACCTCGTGGTGGTTGCCATCGCCGCTGCCGCAGTGGGCAAGCTGGTCAGCTTGCCCCGGGCGCTGCTCGGTGGTCTCGGTCTCGGCATCCTCATCGCCATCGTGAACACGTTCCTGCCCCGCTGGAGCAGCGACTACACGTGGCTGCGGCCCATCCAGGACAACGTGATCCCGGCGATCCCGTTCATCGTGCTGTTCGGGGTGCTGGTGTTCGTGCCCAGCCTGCGGCGCACGAAGGAGGCGACCGACCCGCTCGCCGACGTCGACCCACCGCCTCGTTCGTTGGGTGCGGTGGTGCGCGACAAGCGGGCCACGATGATCTCCTGGATCATCGGCGGCGTCGTGTTCGTGGTGATCGGCGCCATCGTCCAGACCAACGCCGACCGGAGATGGCTGTTCCTCATCACCCAGGCGGTGGTCTACGGCATCATCTTCTTGTCCATCACCCTGATCACGGGCATGGCCGGGCGGATCTCCCTGTGCCAGGGCGCGTTCGCCGCCGTGGGCGCGTTCACCGTGTACCAGCTGTCGGACAACATGCCGGTGTTGCTGGCCTGCATCGTGGGCGGGTTCGTCGCCGCCGGCGTCGGGGCGCTGCTCTCGCTCCCGATCCGCAAGCTCGACGGCGTGTGGGTGGCGATCGCGACCCTCGCCTTCGCCTACTTCTTCGACGCCGTCGTCGTCCGGCTGCCGTTCGTCGGCGGTGGTGACTCGACGCTGCTCGGCACGAAGGTCCCTCGGCCCTCGCTCGGCCCGATCAACTTCAAGGACAACAACGCCTTCCTGTGGCTGGCCGTGGTCGTGTTGATCCTGGTGGGCCTGGCGGTGTTCAACCTGCGTCGGGGAACATTCGGCCGGGTCCTCGTCGCCCTCCGGGGGAGCGAGGTCGCGGCCGGTTCGATCGGCATCTCGCCGGCCCGGTCCCGGCTGATCGCCTTCGCGCTGTCGGCGTTCATCGCCGCCATCGGAGGTGCGTTCCTGGCGATGCTCCAGGGCAACGTCAACTACGGGAACAACTTCTCGCCCTACGGCGCGCTGTTCTGGATCGTCATCGTGGTGACGCTGTCGGTGCGCACCGTCGAGGGTGCCGTCCAGGCAGCGGCGGCGTTCTCGCTGTTCGACGCCATCGTCCTGAAGGGGGCCATCTTCGGATGGATCCTCCGGGACCCGGACCGCATCCCCGGCTTCCTCCCGCTCGACGGCAAGTGGGTGTTCGTGCTGTTCGGCTTCGGTGCCATCCAGTACGCCCGCCATCCTGAGGGCATCCTGGAGTACCAGAAGCGCAAACGGATCGTGAAGCGCATGGAGAAACAGGAACGCGAGGAGCTGGCCGCGGCATCCGCCGGCCCGACCGAGCCGGGGGGGACGCCAGCATGAGCCCGATTCTCAAGGTCAACGAGGTCACCAAGAAGTTCTCCGGGATCGTCGCCCTCGACGCCGCCAGCATCGAGGTGGGCGATGGGGAACGAGTCGGTCTGATCGGTCCCAACGGCGCCGGCAAGACGACGTTCTTCAACTGCATGCTCGGGATCCTGCGCAGCGACGGGGGCACCGTCGAGCTCATGGGGAAGGACATCAGCCACGAGCCGGTGCACCGCCGGGCCAAGCTCGGCCTGGGACGCACCTTCCAGCGCATCGAGCTGTTCCCTGACTCGACGGTTCGCGACCACCTCTTCGTGGCCGAGCGGGTCCGGTTGGGCACCGGTCGACTCTGGAAGGACCTCTTCGGGATCGGTGGTCCGGCGCCGGAGGAGATCGAGCGGTGCGACCACGTCCTCGAGCTCCTCGGCCTCAGCGACCTCGCCGAGCAGCCCATCGAGCGCCTCAGCCTCGGCCAGTGCCGTCTGGTCGAGGTGGGCCGGGCCCTCATGACCGAGCCCAAGGTGCTCCTGCTCGACGAGCCCTCGTCCGGGCTCGATCGGGCCGAGACCGATGCCCTCGCCGCGACCCTGCGAGAGGTGCAGGCGCAGCAGGGCTTCTCGATTCTGCTCGTCGAGCACGACGTCGAGCTCGTCAGCAGCTTCACGGAGCGGTGCTACGTCCTCGACTTCGGACGCATGATCCTGGAGGGACCGACCAAGCAGGTCCTCGCCAGCAGCGAGGTCCGAGCCGCCTACCTCGGGAATCTGGAGCCGACCCCATGACCAACGTCCTCGAGCTTCGCGACGTCTCGGCCGGCTACGGCCCGTTCCGGGCCCTCTTCGAGGTGACCATCGAGGTCGGTCCGGGCGAAGCCGTCGCCCTGGTCGGCTCCAACGGGGCCGGCAAGACCACCGTCGCCCGCGTGGCGTCCGGCCTCCTCGCGCCGACGGGTGGCGCCATCCTCGTCGACGGCACCGACATGACCGGCGCGCGGACCTACCAGTTCGCCCGGGCCGGCGTGGCCCACGCCGTCGAGGGTCGGTCGGTCTTCGCCAGCTTGTCGGTGGAGGAGAACCTCACGCTGTCGTTCCGTCGGGTCCACGGCCGCGAGGGCGTCAAGGGCGACCTCGCCCGGGCCTACGAGCTGTTCCCCGTCCTCGGCCGTCGTCGGACCCAGCAGGCCGGCACGCTGTCGGGCGGCGAGCAGCGGATGCTCTCCCTGGCCCGGGTGCTGGTCGAGGTTCCGAAGGTGCTGATCGCCGACGAGATCTCCCTCGGGCTGGCCCCGATCATCGTGGAGGAGCTCTACCGCAGCCTCGAGAACCTTCGGACCGCGGGCACGTCACTGCTCATCGTCGAGCAGCAGGTCGGCCACGCGCTCGACCTCTGCGACCGAGTCGTCATGCTCGACCACGGCGCCGTCTCCTGGACCGGACCCGCCTCCGAGGCGGGCAACGTCGTCGAGGCCGCCTTCCACGCCCGCTGACGCCGGACGCGGCGAGGCCGGTTGCCGGCCCCGCACGCGTGCGGTTCAGGAGGTGCTGAGTCCGGAGATGGCCTTGGTCTCGACGTAGCCCTCCAGACCTTCACGTCCGAGCTCGCGTCCGAGGCCGCTGCCCTTCACCCCGCCGAAGGGGCCGACCGGGTCCATGCTGTAGGGCCCGTTGATCCCGAACGAGCCGGTGCGGACCCTACGTGCCACCTCGAGGCCGCGATCGGGATCCGCGGTCCACACCGACCCGGAGAGCCCGTAGTCGGAGTCGTTGGCGATCCGCACCGCCTCGGCGTCGTCGCGGTAGCGGATCACCGAGATCACCGGTCCGAAGATCTCCTCCCGCGCGATGGTCATGTCGTTGGTGACGTCGTCGAACAACGTGGGCTTCACGTACCAGCCGCGGTCGATCCCCTCGGGGAGACCGGTGCCACCGGTGACCACCCGGGCCCCCTGCTCGATCCCTGAGGCGATGTAGCCGGTGACGCGCTGCTGCTGGCGCTGGGCGGCGAGCGGTCCGATCTCGGTGGCCCGGTCGTGGGGATCGCCGACCGGCAGTGCCTGCACCATGGCGGCGAGGGCGTCGACCAGCTCGTCGTGGCGGTCCTCCGGCACCAGGACCCGGGTCTGGGCGACGCAGGCCTGACCGCTGTTCATCAGCGCGGCGAGCTTCACCCCCTCCGCCACCGCGGTGGGGTCGGCGTCGTCGAGCACGACGGCCGCCGACTTGCCACCGAGCTCGAGGCTCACCCGCTTCAGCCCGGCACCGCAGGCCGCTGCGACCTGGCGGCCGACGGCGGTCGAGCCGGTGAAGGCGACCTTGTCGACCCCGGGGTGTTCGACGAGCGCCCGCCCGGCCTCCCCGCCGCCGGGGAGGATGCTCACCACGCCCGGCGGCAGCCCGACCTCGGCGATCATCTCGGCGAGGAGGAAGGCGTCGAGGGGTGTCTCGGGGGCGGGCTTCACCACGATGGAGCAGCCGGCGATCAAGGCTGGAGCCAGCTTCCCGATGATCAGGAACTGGGGCATGTTCCACGGGACGATGGCTCCGACGACGCCCACCGGTTCGTGGCGCACGAGCAGCTGGCCCCCGAAGAACCCCGGTCTGGTCTCTTCCCACGGGAAGCTCTCGGCCGTCGCTGCGAAGGCCCGCATGAGCATGACCGGCAGGGTGGCCTGGGCGAAGCGGGCGAACGAGGTCGGTGCACCCATCTCGTCGGTGATGACGGAGGCCATCTCCTTGCGGCGCTCGTCGTAGAGGGCGGCGAGGCGGGCGATGGCATCGAGGCGGTCGGCCAGGTCGAGCCGCGGCCAGGGGCCGTCGTCGAAGGCGGCGCGGGCGGCGGTGACGGCCCGGTCGACGTCGGCCGGCGTGGCCGCTGCCGTGGTGGCGATCACGTCCTCGGTGTGCGGTGACACCACTTCGAGGACCTCGTCGGAGTGGGGCTTCTCCCACGCCCCACCGATGAACAGTCGACGATGTTCGTCCACGGACCTTCCCCCTCGATGGCTCGTCCGGACCGGTTGTCGCGCCTCGGCCGACGGCCGTGCAGCGCCGTCGTGGACGGTAGCGCCTCGGGTGACGCACGTGTCAGGAAAAGACTTGACGCAGGTGTCAGGCGACCTATGATCTCGGCACCCGCTCGGGGGAGCGAAGGGGGAAGGCGCGACGGGATCCATCCGGGTCGTCGTCTCGTCGTGGCGCTGCGGGAGCAGGCGCATCTGCGTCGGTCGCGCGATGCCTCACCTCTTCTCACCTCGTGCTGTGCCACCGGCTGGGGGGTCGGCCGTGCACCGTTGCGAGCGGGGTCGTGTCTACGGGGGAGGAACCCAACTCATGTCAACCACCCGGCGGAAGTCACGTTTCCGCTGTTTCGCCGCACTGGTCCTGGCCGTCGGCCTCGTCGCCGCTGCCTGCAGCTCCGACGACTCCGACGACAGCTCGACACCCGCGACGGAGGGATCGTCCGGAGATCTCGCCCAGAACGTCGCCGTGGACGAGTCCGGGGTGACCGACACCGCCATCAACTTCGCGGTCCTGGGGACCGAGACCGGCAACCCGTTCGGCACGTGCCTGCTGCAGTGCTACACCGACGGGATCGAGGCGTACTTCGAGTACCGCAACACCGAGAGCGACGGCATCTACGGCCGCCAGCTGGAGGTCACTGACGTCGTCGACGACGAGTTCGGCAAGAACCAGGAGAAGGCGCTGCAGATCATCGCCGCCGACGACACCTTCGCCACGTTCTCGCAGGCCAACATCGCCACCGGCTGGGCTGACCTCGCCGCCGAGGGCATCCCGCTCTACGTGTGGAACATCGAACCGTCCTACGTCGTCGACCAGGAGGGCATCTTCGGCAACAGCCCCGTCTTCTGCCAGACCTGCACGTCGCGCCCTCAGGCCTACGCGATGGAGCAGGTCGACATCACCAAGCTGTCGTCGGTGGGCTACGGCGTGTCCGACAGCTCGAAAAACTGCGCCAAGGCGTCGCGCGACACCGCCGACACCTACGGCCCTGAGATCGGCGGCGCCGAGAACGTCTACTTCAACGACGCTCTCGCCTTCGGGTTCCCGAACGGCATCGCGCCCGAGGTGACGGCGATGAAGGACGCCGGGGCCAACGGGCTCGTCGCCTGCATCGAGAACACCGGGTACAACACCATCCTGGAGGAGGCGAAGAAGCAGGGCCTCAGCATGAACTCACTGCTGCCCAACGCCTACAACGCCGAGTACATCTCCCAGCAGGGTGGGCTGTTCGACGGCTCCATCGTGCAGGTGTCGTTCCGTCCCCTCGAGGCCACCCGCATCCCCATCCAGGACAAGTACCTCGAGTACATGGAGAAGCTCAACAAGGAGAGCAGCGAGCTCGCCATCATCGGGTGGATCAACGCCAGCCTCGCCTACGAGGGTCTGGTGGCGGCCGGGCCGGAGTTCAGCCGGGAGAAGGTGATCGACGCCACCAACCAGTTCACCGACTTCACCGCCGACGGCTGGATCGCCCCGGTCGACTGGACGAAGGGCCACACGGCGCTCACGCCCAGCAACATCTCGACCGACGGCCAGCAGTACCAGTGCGGTTCCTACGTCAAGATCGTCGACAACGCCTTCGAGATCGTGGGCGACGCGGACAAGCCGTTCTCGTGCTGGCCGGGCGACACGCTCGACTGGTCCGAACCGGAGGCCATGTCC
>DATDIY010000158.1:0-15142 GCA_036520815.1 Acidimicrobiales bacterium | reverse complement strand
CGATCCGGGCCTTCTACCAACACACCATGGACACGATCCGTCCTCAGCCCGTGGTGCAGGAGGTGCTCCAGTCGGCGAACCTGTACATCGCGGTCGTCCACGTGCCGACCGACAACGGCGTCCAGAACGCGATCGACCTCTTCGAGCTCGGCGACGAGGGCATACGGCGCCTCGTGATCTTCTCGAGGAGCTGACGAACCTTCTCGGGACCGGGAGCGAGCCCTCCCCGGGTCATCTCAGCGGGCGGTGAACCCTCCGTCGACGACGATGGCCTGACCGGTCAGGAACGAGGCCTCGTCGGAGACGAGGAAGGCCGCCACGGTGGCGATCTCCTCGGGTTCGCCCCAGCGCCCGAGGGGCACTCGCAGCTGCTCGTTGATGAGGGCGTCGCCGCCGTCGGGGGCCTCGTGGAGGCGTCGGGTCATCTGGGTGCGGACGTAGCCAGGACAGAGGGCGTTGGCCCGGATGCCCTGCCGGGCGTAGATCAGCGCGATGGTCCTGGTGAGCCCGACCACGCCGTGCTTGGCGCTGGCGTAGCCCGTGTCCTCGATCGACTGTCCGATCCCGCCGGTGACCCCGGCGATGGAGGCGACGTTCACGATGGCGCCGCGGCCCTGGCGCACCATCTCGGGCAGCGCGTGGCGGCAGGCGTAGAACGGTCCCTTGAGGTACAGGTCGAGGTAGAGGGGCCAGGCGTCGTCGCCCGTGGGAGCACCGCCGGCGCTGGTGACGAGGAAGTCGATCGCTCCGAACCGTTCGACGGTCGTTGCGACCGCGCTGCTCACCGACGACTCGTCGGTGATGTCGGTGGACACGAAGGCCGCGGTGCCTCCGGCCGCGGTGGCGGCATCGACGACGTCGTTGCCTCCTCGCTGGTCGAGGTCGGCGACCACGACGGCGGCGCCCTCGGCGGCGCAGGTTTCGGCGCAGGCGCGACCGATTCCGGATGCTCCTCCGACGATCAGTCCCACCCTGTCGGTCAGCTTCACGACTTTCCCCCTCGTCCCACGGACCTGTACGCCGTACAGTATGCATCGGAGCCTGATCGGGCGTTCGACGGATTGAAACGGTGAGTTCTGGAACTCGCGCTGGTCCTGCCGGTCGGGCCGTGATTGGCTCCAGGGAGAGGACCCTCCTAGCGGTCCCGTGCGATTCGAAGGGGGAGATCGTGGAACGGATGTTGCTCGTGTCCGCCGATGGGCACGCAGTCATGCCCGAGGCGCTGTGGTCGCAGTACCTGGAGAAGGAGTTCCACGACTACCTGCCCCGGTTGTCCGACGAGAACCGGCGCTTCACCTCGGCGATGCTGCCGATGAACGACTACGACCTCATGTACGAAGGCGTGGTCGAGGGCAGCCACTACGACGTGTTCGACCCCGACGAGATCTACCGGTCCGGCCGATGGGCAGGGGCGTGGGACCGCGAGATCCGACTCTCGGAGATGGACCGCGAAGGGGTGGCCGCCGAGTTCGTGTTCAACGGCTACTACCGGGCGACCGACCTCTTCTTCAACGTGAGCAACACCGTGTACCCCCACGAGGTCGCCGCCGCCGGGGTGCGGGCCCACAACCGCTGGCTCTTCGACACGTTCGGTCCGGCCAAGGAGCGCCTGCTGCTCGTCGGCGCCGTCGGTCGTAGCCTCGACATGGACGAGACGGTCCGCGAACTCAACCGCATCGCCGATCAGGGTTTCATCGGCACCTACGCGCCGGGCTTCTCCGGCCATCCCGACCTGCCGCCGCTGTACCACCCGTACTGGGAGCCGGCCTGGCAGGTCTGCGCCGACCGGGGCCTCACCGTGGTCATCCACGGGGGCTACGGGATGGAGCCGGGCGGTTCGTTCGACGCCCTCACCGGGATCTTCGAGGGCGTCCACGCCGAGGGCGGGTCGGACCGCGACGCCATCAAGAAGCTGCGCGCCACCTTCAACGACAGCTTCTTCACCGACATGAGGGCCCGCCGGCCGCTCTGGCAGCTCACGCTCGGAGGCGTCTTCGACCGCCACCCCGAGCTGCGGGTGATGCTCACCGAGATCCGCGGCGACTGGCTGCCGGCCACTCTCGACCGGCTCGACGCGGCGTTCGAGGAGCACCGTGACCAGGTGCCCGCGGTGCGCAAGCCCAGCGAGTACTGGCCGTCGAACCTCCTCGCCGGGCTCTCCTTCATGCACCGGGTGGAGGTCGAGCGCCGTCACGAGATCGGCGTCGAGAAGATGTCGTTCGGACGCGACTACCCCCACACCGAGGGCACTTGGCCGAACACCAAGGAGTACCTGCAGTTCCTCCTCGCCGGCGTCCCCGAGGACGAGGCCCGGATGCTGCTCGGCGAGAACCTGGCTCACTTCCTGAAGCTGAACATGGCAGAGCTGGCGCCTGTCGTCGAGCGCATCGGCTTCCACCCCGAGGACGTCCTGGTCGAGAACCCCGAGCTCGATCCGGACCTGGTCGCCCACTTCAACGCCCGGTGCGGGCTCGGCAAGCCGTTCGAAGGCGACTCGAAGATCGATCAGCTCGAGCCCTTGCTCGCCGAAGACCTCGCCCGCGTCGGCGGACGATGAGGAGGATCACGTGACCGACCGACTGACGATCGTCTCGCTCGACGGGCACGCCCAGGTGCCCGAGTACGCGTGGGAGACGTACCTGGAATCGCAGTACCACGACCTCCTGCCCCGCTTGCGGCACGAGAACGTGATCTGGAACGACACCATGGGCCGGCTGATGGTCGATCGCACCCACAGCGACCACGACGTGTTCGACCTCGACGGCGCCTACCGCAACGGTGGGCTCAACGGGATGTACGAGCTCGGTACCCGGCTCGAGCAGATGGACCGTGAGGGCACCGCCGCTGAGTTCCTCTACAACGGCGAGCCGCGCACGGTGTCGCTGTTCTTCCAGCCGACCAGCTCGAAGTACGACTACGAGGTGGTCGAGGCCGGGGTCCGCGCCCACCACCGGTGGATCGACGACGAGTTCGGCTCCGCCAACGACCGCATCCTGCTCGTGGGGGTGACCGGCCACGCGCCGTGCCACGACATGGACGCCACCCTCGCCGAGACCCGTTGGATCGCCGACCACGGGTTCGTGGGCCTCGTCGCACCCGGCATGACGGGCTACCCCGACATGCCGCCGCTCTACGACACCTACTGGGACCCGCTGTGGTCGTTGTGCGAGGACGCGGGGCTCACCGTCGTCGTCCACGCCGGCTACGGCGCGGAGGCCGGGCCCTTCCAGGCCGAGGTGGCCGCCGTGCACGCCGAGATGCAGAAGTCGGGTGCACCCACCGACGACCTCTTCGCCCGCTTCAGCACGAGCACGATGGTCAGCGAGTTCTTCGACCCGATGCAGACCCGCAAGCCGCTCTGGCAGCTCACGCTCGGCGGCGTGTTCGACCGTCATCCGAAGCTCAAGGTGCTCCTGACCGAGATCCGGGCCGACTGGCTCCCGGCCCTCATCACCCACCTCGACGGGATCTTCGAGGAGCGTCGCGACGAGCTGCCGACGTCGCGCAAGCCGAGCGAGTGGTGGGCGAGCAACTGCATGACCTGCCTGTCGTTCGCCCACCGGGCCGAGATCGAGATGCGCGACGAGATCGGCGTCGACACCGTCGCCTTCGGGCGCGACTACCCCCATCCCGAGGGCACCTGGCCCAACACCAAGGCCTGGATCCGCGAGGCGTTCGCCGGGGTGCCCGAGGGCGAGCTGCGCCAGATGCTGGGCGAGAACGCCATCGAGCGGCTCGGCCTCGACGGCCCGGCGCTGCGCGCCATCGGCGAGCGGGTCGGGCCGACGTTCGAGGAGCTCATGGGCGCACCGGCGGCCACCCCCGGCCTCGTAGATCACTTCGAGGTCCGGGGTGGCTACCTCAAGCCGTGGGAGGGCGATAGCCGGCTCGGCGCCGCGTTTCCGTTGATCGAACGGGACTTGGCCACGCTGACCGGGTCCTGAGGCTCGCGACTTAGGTAACATCGGCGGCCGCCGAGGCTCACCGGAGGGGGAGGATCACATGGCCGTCGATGTCGCCGATGTGCATGCCGTCAGCGAGCAGCTGACGATCCAGCGGATGAGCATCGGGCCCTACGGCTCGAGCAAAGATGCCGTCCCCGAGCGGCGACCGCGGTTCGCCCCGCTCATCTCTGCCGACGACCACCTCGTCGAGCCGCCCCATCTCTTCGAAGGCCGACTTCCCCAGAAGTTCGCCGACCGCGAGCCGCGGGTGATCGAGCGCGAGGACGGCACGCAGGCGTGGCTCCTCGACGGGCTCGTCCTCGACGAGATCGCCGTCAACGCCGTGGCCGGCAACGACGTCGAGGAGCAGTTCGTCGAGCCGGTGCGCTTCGACCAGGTCCGGCGGGGCACGTGGGACATCAAGGCCCGGATCGCCGACATGGACCTCGATGGTGTGTACGCGTCGGTGAACTTCCCGTCCGCCCTCGGCTTCGGCGGCGTGCGCCTCACGATGCTCGACGATCCGGAGTTCGTCCTCGCCCTGGTGCGGGCCTACAACGACTGGCACCTCGACGAGTGGACGGGGTACCGGCCCGACCGCATCATCGCCTGCCAGATCCCCTACCTGCTCGACGCGAAGGTGGCCGCCGACGAGGTCCGGGCCAACGCGGCACGAGGATTCAAGACGGTCACGTTCCCCGACCTCACCCACCTGGTCGGCCTGCCGTCGCTGAACTCCGACTACTGGGATCCCTTCTTCGCCGCCTGCGAGGAGACCGGAACCGTCATCTCGGTGCACGCCTGCTCCGGCGGCATGTCGAACCAGATCGACCCGGCCACCCCGTTGGGGGCCCACGGCGTGTTCTTCGGCGTGGCCCAGAGCATCCACCCCGCCATCGAATGGCTCTACGCCGGCATCCCGGAGCGCTTCCCGGACCTGAAGATCTGTCTGAGCGAAGGCGGCATCGGCTGGGTGGTCGCTCTCATGGATCGTCTCGATCACGACGCCCGGCGCAAGATCCCCGGCTACGTGCAGCCCGACCGCAAGGCGGTGCTCAAGCGCAACTTCACCTTCTGCATGCTCGACGACCCGACCACGCTGCAGCACCTGCGCCACGTCATCGGGGTCGAGCGGATCGTGCTCGAGAGCGACTACCCGCACTCCGACTCGAGCTGGCCCGACACCCAGGAGAAGTGGCGCCGCCAGTTCGAGGGCATCCCCGCCGACGAGGTGGCCCGGATGGCCTGGGGAAACATGTCCGAGTTGTTCCACCACCCGGTGCCGGCTGACATCGTGGCCGACCCCGACCGATTCTGAGGAAGACGACAAACATGACCGATTCGAACCCGTTCTCCCTGGCCGGCAAGTCCGCCATCATCACCGGTGGCGGCCGGGGGATCGGCGAGGGCATCGCCCGCGCCTTCGTCGAGGCCGGTGCCTCCGTGGCCCTGGTGTCGCGCACCAAGGAGCAGGTCGACGGGGTGGCCTCCGACCTCAACGCCGCAGGCGGAACCGCGCTCGCGTTGCCGACCGACATCACCGATCTCAGCGTCCTCCCCGGTGTCGTCGACCGGGTGGTCGGCGAGTTCGGCGGCGTCGACACCGTCGTGAACTGCGCCGGCGGCGGCGACATGTGGCGGCCGTTCCTCGACAACACCTCCGAGGAGCTCGAGGAGGCGTTCCACTTCAACGTGGCCGCTCCCTTCGCGCTGGTGCAGGCGGCCACCCCGAGCATGCTCGAGCGGCCGGGGGCCTCCGTGGTGAACATCGTGTCGGCGGCCATCGAGCTCGAAGCTCGTGGTCATCTCTCCTACGACGCCTCGAAGGGCGCCCTGCGCTACGCCACCCTGTCGATGGCGGCGTCGCTCGGCCCCAAGATCCGGGTCAATGCCATCAACCCCGGCATCATCGAGACCGAGGCCATGAAGGCCGTCACCTCCGACAACCCCGAGATCCTCGGAATGCTCGAAGGGATGGCCCGCATGCGCCGCCTCGGCGCTCCGCGCGACATCGGTCTGGCGGCGGTGTTCCTGGCGTCGCCGGCTGCGTCGTTCATCACCGGCGTGCTGCTCGACGTCACCGGCGGCAAGGTGAGCACGGGCGACCAGAGGTTCCCGGACCTGTAGGCAGCGTCGTCGCCGGGCTCCGCCGCGGAGCCCGGCGGCCCGCGCGGCGGCGAGCCGGTCAGTGCCGGCCGGTCACCAGGTGACGGGGAGGCTGGCCGGGCTGCGCAGCATGGTCGTCGTCGACCACTCGACGTCGGTGGGCTCGACCGCCAGGCGCAGGGTCGGGAACCGATCGAGGACCCGGCGCAGGGAGACCTCGATCTCGAGGTGGGCGAGGTGGGCGCCCACGCAGTGGTGGGGACCCCAGCCGAGGGCGAGGTGCGGCGCCGGCTTCTCGCGGTGGAAGTCGATCTGGTCGGCATGGGGGAAGGCGGCGGGGTCACGGTTGGCGACGGCCCGCTCGGGGAGGATCGGATCGCCGGCGGGGATCACCTTCCCGCTGGGGAGCTCGACGTCCTCGATCGCCCATCGCACGTGGGGGAACCCGTAGCGGAAGCTCGGGATCCAGCGGAACAGCTCGTCCATGGCGGCGGGGAGCAGCGCAGGATCGTCGACGAGCTCCTGCCACCGGTCGCGTTGGCTCAACAGCGTGAACATCGCCGAGCCGAGCTGGGCGACGGTCGTCTCGAACCCGCCGAGGAAGAGCGAGATGCTGAGCATGACGAGCTCGTCCTCGGTGAGGCGGTCGTCGTCGTCACGGGCGTGCACCAGCTCCGCGAGCACGTCATCGGTGGGGTCGGCCCGCCGCTGGTCGATGAGGCCCCGGATGTAGGCCTCCAGCTGCTGGTGGTTCTCGATGCGCTGCTCCATCGTGGCGGTGTTCGAGAGCATCGAGTCGATCCAGGAGCGGAACATGGGGACGTCGTCGAGGGGTACACCGAGGATCCCGGTGACCACGTGGTTCGGCAACGTCCACGAGTAGTCCATGAAGTCGGCGGTGGCGTCGCCGGCAGCCATCTGGTCGAGGAGCTCGGCCACGAATCCGTCGACCCAGTCCGACAGTGCCCGGATGCGGGGCTTGGCGAACGTGGCGGCGGTGAGCTTGCGGATCCGGGTATGGCGGGGCGGATCCATCATCGCCAACATCGAGGGGTTGATGGCCGCCCGGTCGTGGAGGCGGGGGACGTCGCGGTGGACGCCCATCTCCTTGCCGAACCGGCGGTCGCCGTGGACCGCCTTGGCGTCCTCGTAGCTCGTGGCGAGCCAGCAGGGTTCCCCGTAGGGCAGCTGGATCCAGACCGGACCCTGTCGCTGCAGCTCGAAGTAGGCCGGATCGATGTCGAGCGCGTGCTCGCTCACGATCGGGTAGCTGATGACCTCACTGGTCGTCTTCGTCATGTTCCTCAGGCTCCC
Source organism: Acidimicrobiales bacterium (assembly GCA_036520815.1). GTDB lineage: Bacteria > Actinomycetota > Acidimicrobiia > Acidimicrobiales > Acidimicrobilacustridaceae > CAMFLJ01. The sequence goes on along the minus strand of DATDIY010000158.1, from coordinate 7,778 downwards.
ACAGCCTCGCCGAAGAGGAGCACAGCCTTCTCGGGGGCGCCGGCGGCCAGCGCACCCCAGATGTTGGAGGCGCACTCCTCGGTGCTCAGCATGTTCTCGCCCGTGCGCACGGCCTCGACGATGGCCGGGACGGCGGGGTGCTGGTCGAGCGGGAGCTCGGCAGCTCTGCGGTTGGAGGGGGTGTCGACGAAGCCGGGGCGGATGGCGACGACCCAGGGGCCTTCTCCGCGGAGCTCGCGCTCGGCCCGCACCGCTCTGACCCACTGCTCCATGGAGGCCTTGGCGGCGCAGTAGACGGCCATGCCCGGATAGGCGAGCCGGGCCGAGGCCGAGGACATCTGCACGAGGCCGACGTCGACCCCCGCCTCCACGGCCGGCTTCGCCGCTCGGAGGAACATGTCGCCGAGCACCAGCGGGCTGACGGCGTTGGCGCTGATCTCCTCGCGGTAGGCGTCGACGTCGCCCTCTCCCACGAAGCGGTGGCCGAGCGGAGCGATGGCGTTGTGGATGAACAGCGCCCGCTCGCCCCGGAAGGTCGCGAGCACCTCGGTGACATGGTCGGCGAGACGGTCCCAGGTGGCGGTGTCGGTCAACTCGAACGGCACGGTCTCGAACTCGGGGTGCTCCCGGCGCGAGACGCTGAAGATCTTGGTGTCGGGCCACGGGCAGGAGCGAGCGAGTCCGTCGCCGATGCCCGAGGTCGCCCCGGTGATCCAGACCACGTTGCTGGCGGTCACGGCCACGTCAGTCCTCCGAACGCTCGACCCGGTACGGGTCCTTCACTGACGCTCTCAACGGTTGCAGCGGCCGCTCGTAGGAGAGGTCCGAGGGGTCGCGCGACCAGGGGACGTATCGACTGTCCGCCACGGCCATGTCGGCGGTCTCGACGTCGACGATGGTCTCGGTGGTGGAGACCCGGACCGCGATGCGCCATTCGTCGTCGCGATGCTCGAACCGGTCGATCCAGCGCCCTCCGACGAGCTTGGTGGTGCCGTTGCGCTGGCGGACGGTTGCCCAGTAGTAGCTCTCCACGTGGGCGACGTCGCCGTCGACCTCGATGACGTGGTTGGTGACGTGGTGCTGTTGGCTGAGGGCTTCGTTGCGGTGGAACTCGTTCACCATCTCGGCCCAGCCCCGAGGCGACCCGACGTAGAAGCCGGTGTCCTGCACAGCGTCGGGGTGGAAGCACGATTCGACGATCTCGACGTCGCAACGGTCGATGCCCCGGGAGTAGCGGTAGAGACAACTCGCGATCTGCTGGTGGTCGCGGACTGCTCTGAGCTCCTGGCGGATGTCGTCCATGAGTCCCCCCTCGGGCGCGATGCCCAGCGGCACCGGTGCCGAACGTAGGCGCGGACGGACTCGAGGGCTCGCGGATCTCACTTGGACGCAGCGGGCCTGCGTGTCAGCTCGCGGGTTCGGCGGTGGCCACGAAGCGGAACTGGTAGTCGCCGAGGTCGAGGCGGGTCTGGACCAGCCCGGCGGTCGCCAGGCGGTCGGCGAGCGTCTCGGGTGGGATCGGGGTGAAGGTGTCGTCGGCGTGTCCTTGCCGGATCGGTTCGAGGTCCAGGGCGTCGACGCCGACGAGGATCCCACCCGGGCGCAGCACCCGGCCGATCTCGGCGAAGAGCTCGTCCTGCGCGTCAGGCGAGGGCATGTGGTGCAGCACGGAGAAGCACATGGCGGAGCTGAAGCGATCCGTCTCGAGTCCTGTCGCCGTGCCGTCGCCGAACAGCACCTCGACGTTGGTGCCCGCCAGCCGCTCGGCGAGGGGCGCCGCCAGCGCAGGGTCGATCTCCACGGCCGTGAGGCGTTGCACCCGCTCCCGGAGGAGGTCGGTGGTGAGCCCGGGGCCGGGACCGATCTCGAGCACGTCGTCACCCAGGTCGCCGGCGTCGTCGACCCAGGGCAGGAGGTCGGTCTGTAGCATCTGCTTCCAGTCCGGGCTGGCCAGGAAGTCGATGTGGGACTGGTTCATGCCCCTGGTGTAGGTCGGAGCGGTGATGGCCGTCTCTGCAGGATCGGACGAGAGCTCGATGGCAACGGCCATCGACGACGTGGGCACGCGGGCGCCGCCCTTCGCCGGCACCTTCTGCTACGAGGGCGGCCACCTCGTCACCGGGTGGCACCACCACGAGGTGCACCAGCTCGAGTACGCCCTCGCCGGGCTGGTCGAGGTAGAGGACGTCACGGGGCACTACCTGTTGCCACCCCAGCAGGCGGCCTGGATCCCGGCTGGGGTCCGCCACGAGAGCGTCCTCCACGCCGAGGTGAGGACCATCTCGGTGTTCTTCGATCCGACCCTCGTGGACGCGCCGGTCGATCGCGTCCGGATCATCGCCGTGGAGCCGTTGCTGCGGGAGATGGTGATCCATGCCGTGCGCTGGCCGACCGATCGCCTCACCACGGATCCTCGGGCCACCACCTACTTCGTCGCGCTCGGCAATCTCGTCGCCGAGGCGTTGCAGCACGAGGCCCCGCTGCGACTGCCCACCTCCGAGGACCCGATCGTCGCGGCGGCCATGGCCTTCACCCGAGACCACCTGCAGGACGTCACGGTCGAACAGGTGGCACGGGCGGTCGGCACGTCGGCGAGGACGCTGCGCCGCCGCTTCGTCGCCGACGTCGGCATGCCGTGGCGGACGTACCTCCTGGTGGCCCGGCTGCTGCACTCGATGACCTTGCTCGCCCGGCCCGACGCCAACATCTTGTCGGTGGCGCTCGAGGTCGGCTTCGACAGCGCCACCGGCTTCGGCCGGGCGTTCCGCGCCCACAGCGGGGAGACCCCTTCCGTCTACCGCCGGCGCGTCCTCGGAACGCAGACGGTCAGCGAGCTCCGGGAGTAGGCCCCCTACGGCTGGAGAGTCGTTCTGGCGATCGCGCCCGGTGCGTCTCCGGCGCGGGCGAGCACGGTGCCGTCCGCCGCCCAGATGCTCGAGTGTCCGGCGGTCTCGGGATAGTCGGCGCCGGCGCGGCCCGCCGCGCTGGCGAACGCCACCGGGACCCGACCGCGCGCGAGGATGCGAGCCGCCCGGTCGTCCTGTTCACCGAGCTCGTCGGGGTGGTGCACGAGGGCGGCGACGTAGAGATCGACCCCGAGTCCGACGACGTCGTCCACGTGCCGAGGTGTGCTGGTGTCCTTGCAGATCCCGAGGCCCACGTGCCATCCGTCCACCGAGAGCGCTGCTGCTGCTGGCGGGCCGGCAGCGAAGTGCCGAGGTTCGTCCCCGCCGAGGAACGTCTTGCGGTGGGCGACCGTTGCCCCGAACTCGGACACCGCCAGGGTCGCGATGAACCGCTGATCCTTCACCAGCACCGGTGCGCCGACGAGGGCGATCGATCCGACCTCCGCGCAGGCATCGACGAGGGGAGCGAAACGAGCGTCGTCGACGCGGACCGCCTCGATGTCGAGCTGGTAACCGGTGAGGGAGAGCTCGGGGAACGCGATGAGGTGGGCCGCGGTGTCACGCACCATCGAGGCATGGGCGGCCACGTTCGCCTGGAGATCGCCTGGAGAGCACAGAGGCTGGGCCACGGCGAGATCGAGCGGTTCGCGCACGGGGGGATCGTCTCACCCCCTGGCGGGTGAGGGGCGAGATCGGGCGTCCACCTGGGATCCGCTGCATCCGGCCAACGGCCTGCCCATGGGCGCGCCGAGCCCCGCCGCTCTGACCGACCGGCCCGCAGTCGGCGAGGATCACCCGTGTGGTGACCCTCGGCCGACTTCACTGCCGGGCCATGGCGACCCGGAGGGCGTCGTGCGGATCGATCAGGTGGTCGTGGTCGTCGTCGCCGAGGTCGATCTGGACGAGGTGGATCTTCCCGTTGAAGCGGGTCGAGCCGTCGGGGTAGTCGGTGGTGACGGGCATGCCGTAGTCCTCGCCGATGTCGGTGGTCTCGTCGGCCGAGAAGATGACCGGCTGGGTGATCTCGACCCGGCCGGAACCGACGTCGACGCCGTCGTGGAAGAGGTGGACGTCGCCGCCCTTGCCGAGCCCGCCTCCGTCGTAGGAGAACTCGACGCGGATCTGGTGGTCGCCGGCCGACAGGGTCGAGGTCGCGCTGACCACGAACTCCCGGAGACCGAGCAGGTTGTAGGCGAAGCGGGCCCCACCGTCCTTGGTGTAGAGGGTCCAGCCACCGAAGGTGCCGCCCTGGGCGATGAGCACGCCGTTCGCGGTCTCCTCGCCCAGAGTGACCTGGGCGGTCACCGCGAAGGACTTGTTCTTGATGCTCAGGACGCTGTTCTCGGAGAGCCGCTTCATACCGGGGAAGAACACCTGGGTGGTTCCGGTGACGAGCTGGGGTCGTCCGGCGATCTCGGGATTGATGCGCTCGAAGGTGCGGTCATCGAGGGGGAGCACGTCGTACTTCACCGCCTCGATCAGCCACAGCCGCTGGAGCGCGGCCAGCCTCTCGGGCATCTCCTTCGACAGGTCGTTGGCCTGGGTCCAGTCGGCTGAACCGTCGTAGAGCTCCCAGACGTCGTCGTCGAAGGCGAGCGGGTCCATGGCGAACGCCCACGGGGTGCGGTGCTTGGTGACCGCGCTCCAACCCTTGTAGTAGATGCCGCGGTTGCCGAACATCTCGAAGTACTGCAGGTCGTGGCGCTCCGGTGCGTCGTCGCTGTCCGGGCCGAACGTGTACAGCATGCTCGTCCCCTCGATCGGGGCCTGCTGCACGCCGTTCACGGCCAGAGGAGCGGGGAGTCCGGCAGCCTCGAGGATCGTGGGAACGACGTCGATCACGTGGCAGAACTGGTTGCGGACGCCGCCCGGCTCGGTGATGCGCTCCGGCCAGCGGACGATGGTGCCGTTGCGGGTGCCACCCCAGTGCGACGCGATCTGCTTCGTCCACTGGTAGGGGGAGTCCATCGCCCACGCCCAGCCCACGGCGTAGTGGTTGTAGGCCTCTGGGGTCCCGAACTTGTCGATGACCGACGCGAGGAACTCCGACGTCTCGAGGGCGGCCTCGCCGTTGAAGTTCGCCATCTCGTTGAACGCGCCGTGCAGCGTTCCCTCGCCGGAGGCTCCGTTGTCGCCGATGATGTAGTAGACGAGCGTCTCGTCGGCGATGCCGAGCTCGTCGAGGGTGTCGAGCACCCGGCCGACGTGGTGATCGGTGTGCTCCAGGAAGCCGGCGTACACCTCCATCTGCCGCTCGAGCACCGGCTTCAGCTCGGCGGGGATGTCCTCCCATGCCGGGATCTCCTCGTGCCGCGGCGTCAGCACCGAATCCGGGCCGATCACTCCGAGCTCGATCTGGCGCTCGAAGGTGCGCTCGCGCTGCGCGTCCCAGCCATCAGCGAACGCGCCCTTGTACTTGTCGGCCCACTCGGCCGGCACGTGGTGCGGCGCGTGGGTCGCCCCGGGGGCGAAGTACACGAAGAAGGGCTTGTCGGCCGCGAGCGCCTTCTGCGTCCGCATCCAGTCGATGGCTCTGTCGGCCAGGTCCTCGGTGAGGTGGTAGCCCTCCGCCGGGGTGCGGTCCGGTTCGATCGGGGTCTGACCTTCGTAGAGGGCGGGGTACCACTGGTTGTTCTCGCCGCCGATGAAGCCGTAGAAGTGCTCGAACCCACCACCGCCGGCGGGCCACATGTCGAACGGGCCGACGGGCGAGGTCTGCCACACCGGTACCTCGTGGCACTTGCCGAACTGGGCCGTCGAGTAGCCGTTCAGCTTGAGCGTCGTCGCCACGGGGGCCTTGGTGTTCGATGTGAGCGAGCTCTGCCCCGGTGCCGAGGTGGCGGACTCGGTGATGCTCCCCATCGACACCGAGTGATGGTTGCGGCCGGTCAACAGCGCCTTGCGGGTCGGCGCGCACAGCGCTGTCGTGTGGAAGCGGGTGTAGCGGAGCCCTTCCGTGGCCAGCCGCTCCGCGACCGGCGTGGCGCACGGCCCGCCGAACAGGCTCGACGCGCCGAACCCGACGTCATCGAGCAGCACCACGACCACGTTCGGGGCGCCCTTCGGCGGGCGGAGCGGCGTGATCGGGGGGAACGCAGTGTCCGGATCCTTCGCGTCGTAGGTCGTGAGCCCGACCGGTCGCTGGTCCGGGATCGGTAGCACGGAGCGGGAGACCTCGGGCACGGTGGTGGTCCCTTCTTCGGAGAGTGGAGCGAGAGCCGTCCGGGTGGGGTGGATCGTTTGCCATCATGACCCAATCGGCTCTCCGAGGATCAGGGCAGGCGATACTGCGTCATGACCGACTCACAACTGGCGAACGACCGGACGTTCCTCGCCTGGCTCCGCACCGGGATCGCGCTCTTCGGTCTCGGGTTCGTGGTGTCGAAGGTCGCCTTCCTGGTCGAGACCGGCGCCGGAGGCGTGTCCGACCCTGGCCTCTACAGCGCGGTCGGGGTGCTCATCGTGGCGTGCGGCGCCGCGGTGGTGATCGTCGGCTACCGGCAGCATTCGACCTTCGAGGGTGAGCTCCGCGCTAGCGACCCGAGCCTGGCTCCCCGACCGGCGTGGACGAAGACCTTCGCCGTGGCCGCGGCGATCGGTGCCGTCGTGCTCTCCAGCCTGATCATCGTCACCACCTGAGCGCCCGTGACGGAGCCGTCACCAGCGAAGCCTGATCGCGCCGAGCGCGACTTCGAGGCAGACTTCCGAGACAGGCGCCGACCGGTTCGGGGACCGGGGCCTCCGAGGGGGTGTGGGTGTTCGTCGCCGCGGAGAAGGTCGTCATCGAGGTCGCGCTGAACGAGCGCTGCTCGCCCGAGACGAATCCGAACGTGCCGCTCACGGCCGAGGAGTGCGCCGCCGACGCGCTGGAGGCAGCGGACGCGGGAGCGGCGGTGGTGCACTTCCACCTCCGCGATGCCTCCACGGGCCGCGACGTGATGACGGCGGAGGCCTACGCCGTGGCCATCCGCCTGATCAACGAGGAGCGGCCCGATCTGCTGGTGCGGGTGCCCTATCACGCCGCGGAGTCGGAGATCGAGCGGTTCGGCCACGTCGAGGCGCTCGCGCTCGACCCGACCGTCCACCTCCGCGCCGCCATGATTGACCCCGGCACGGTGCTGTTCAGCGCTTTCGACGAGCGCACCGCGACCATCTCCGGTGACCACGTCTTCACCGTCTCGGCCGCCCACTTCCGGCACCACCTCGAGATGGGGGAGCGCTACGGCCTGCAGTCGGGGATCGTGGTGAGGGAGCCGGGTCATGTCCGTCTCGCCGTCGCCGCTCACCGAGTGGGGTGGATGACCGGAGCGCTGCTGTTGCAGATCCACCTGTCCGACGACGCGCTCTGGGGTGTGCCTCCGTCGGAGCACGCCTACGACGTGTACACGCAGCTCGTCCCCGACGACATCGCCTACAGCTACGTGGCCTACACGAACGGGCCCAGCCACTGGATGATGAACCGCGTGGCGCTCGAGCGCGGAGCGCACGTCCGTGTCGGCATCGGCGACAGGGCGCTCGACGAGGACGGCTCCACGCCCACCAATGCCGAGCTCGTTCGCCGGGTGGTCGCCATGGCCGCGGAGCTCGGTCGGGGACCGGCGACCCCTGCCGAGGCCCTCGAGATCTTCGCTGCGGCGCCCTCCGCGCTGGCCTGACCGCTGTACGTGGTGGAGGCGCGAGATTCCCAGCGAAGGCGGGACGGGATCGCACGGGAGGGGGTAGGTGGTCGCCCATGCAAACGGTCACGCCACCGATCGGTCACGCGAAGCATCAGGTCGAACACACCGCACAGCGAGCGGCCCACAGCGACGTGGTCCACGCCCTCGGCCGTGCCGGTCTGGCGGCCCGCGGAGTCATCTACCTCCTGCTCGG